>CAZIRA010000162.1:0-5263 GCA_964541615.1 uncultured Paludibacter sp. | reverse complement strand
CGATTTGTAGCCGATGAATTGTTTGTAAAATTAATGATAAATTATGAAGAATATTTCTTAATCATAAATATTTTTCTACCTAAAACGTAAAGGTGTGCATTATAAATCAACACCGGCTATGGGGACTTGACATAGTTGGTATCGAGTTGAGATAAGCTTTTTATTTTTTATAAAAAGCTAATTCATTCTTCAGCCGGGTCAATTCATCTTGCAGTGAATTCATGCGTTGAAGCAGGTGATGCAGTGCTTCGATTCCTGCCACGTTGATGTCCAAATCTCGGTTCCAGCGGATAAATTGTTCTAAGTATTCCAATTCATCGCACTCAACGAACTCTCTGTCTTGCTCGGTTACAAGCCGGACAAGGCCTGACTGATTGAGTTCTTCCACGAACGACCGTTCGATTTTGTAAATTTCTAGGCATTCGCTGTAAAGGATTCTTCTTTCGTTCATTTTGTTCGGATTTTTGCAAGTTGAGTAAATAATTCAATTTCCTGTTGCGACAGATTTTCTGGAATTTGCACTTTGACTGTTACATACAAGTCGCCGAAATGCTCTTCCTTTTTGTAAACTGAAAACCCTTTTCCTTTCAAGCGTAATTTGCTGTTTGGTTGGGTGCCGGGTTTCAATTTCATTTTTAACTGTCCGCTGAGCGTGTTGATGGTAATCTCGCCACCAAGTACAGCAGTGTACAAATCCACGGTTGCATCGGTGTAAAGGTCGTCGCCTAGCCGTTTGAGTTGGGGCGTATCTTCCACGGTAAATGTGATAAACAAATCGCCGTTCGGTCCACCGTTTACGCCGGGCTGTCCGTAGCCTTTCAGCTTGATTTTCTGACCGTTGGCTACGCCGGCTGGAATAGTGATTCGGATGTTTTTTCCGTCGATGGTCAGCACCTGCTGATGCGTTTTGAAAGCTTGTTCGAGCGTTAGTTTCAGTTCGGCAGAGTAATCTCCGCCTTTGTATTTGCGGGATGCATGTCCGCCCTGACGCTGTGAAAAACCGCTTCCGAACATGGAGTGGAAGAAATCCGAAAAATCAGTATCGGAGAAATTCCCTTCGGTGTAGAAAGTCTGTCCTTCCTGCGGATTTTGCCATTGCTCCTGCCGGCGGGATTGTTGCTCGTACTGTTGTCGAGCTTTTTCGTATTCTTCGCCGTGTTGCCAGTTCTCGCCGTATTTGTCGTACTTTTTGCGTTTTTCAGGGTCACTCAGCACTTCGTTGGCTTCGTTCAGTTCCTGAAATTTTTTATGTGCCTCCTGATCATTCGGGTTCAAGTCCGGATGAAGTTTGCGGGCTTGTTTCCGGTACGCCTTTTTTATGTCGTCGGCAGTAGCAGTTTTTTCAACGCCCAAAATTTTGTAATAATCTATGTATGCCATAATATTGTAATTATAGCCTCCTAAATTCCCCCACAGGGGAACTTTGAGAGCGTGCAATTTTTGAAAAGTTTATTAATTAATATTGAAGTCATTTTGACTTATAAAAAAATAATTTATTTAACACAGAGGCATAGAGATTATTTATAATGAAAGAAGAATTTTTGAGGAAACATCCAAGATGTTTAGAGAATTCTCTGTGTAAACATCTACTGATGTTCTCTATTTTCTTAAATAGAATGAAAAATATTTTTTCTCCGTGTCTCTTTGTTAAAATTTTAAAGTCAAGATAAGTACATTCTGCAATTTCTACTCTTATCGTTATAGCTCAAGAGCTCAGAAATCCAAACCCGCCTCCGTGGGCAGGCTCCAACCTATTTTTTCCCATCAATCTCTTTCAGCAATTCTTTCACGGCAACTTCCAATTGCGTATCTTCGCCGTTTACAGCTTTGTTGAGGTCGAGTGGGGCTTTGATGTCAGGCTCGAGCTGGGCATTTTCAAGGTAAGTGCCTTCTGCTGTGCGGTAACCAACTACCGGAATTCCGAAATAAACAGTCGGATCCTGCAGAGTTACCCAGTTGACGCTGGTCATGGTTCCCGGTACGGGCATTCCCACCAGTTTGCCGAGTTTCATTGTTTTATACACCCAGGGCGTACCGTGTGCGTTGGAATAATCGGCTTCGGTCATCAGCATGATGGAGGCTTTGTTCCACCGGCGGCTTGGCATTTCGCTGTAATCTTTTCCGCGAACTTCTTGCTGCAGGTATTTTTTACTACTGAAAAAGACTTCGATGTCTTCGTGTAAACGACCGCCGCCGTTGTAGCGAATGTCAATGACGATGCCATCTTTCTGGTAATATTTTCCGAGTGCATCGGCGTACATTTTGCGGAAACTATCGTCGCCCATAGATGCTATGTGTACGTAACCCAAACGTCCGTTGGACAGGCGTTCTACATCTTCGGCACGTTGTTTTACCCAACGTTTGTAAAGTAAATTATCCACTTCCGCGGAAGTAACCGGTTTTATCACTTCGTCCCAGCGCTGACCGCTTGCAGGCGAATAAATGGATACTAGCGTATTTATTGCCGCTTTTCCTTCCAGGGATGCGTAAAAATCGGTATCAGCGGTAATCTCCTGACCGTCAATTTTTTCGATAATATCGCCGACTTTCAGTTTGGATTTGAAATTATCAAACGGACTATTCACTAAAATTTCATCCACTTTCAAGCCTTTTTTACCATCCGCGTAACTGGTGAAAAGCCCAAGTTCGGCAGTTCTGTCGCCGGAAGCAGGCGCCCGATAACCTGAACCGGTGTGCGATACGTTCAGTTCGCCCAGCAATTCGGAGAGCATTTCTGAAAAATCGTAATTGTTGTTGATGTGAGGCAGGAATTTCCGGTAATGGGAGGTAAGTTTTTCCCAATCCACACCGTGCATATTCACCTGATAAAAACGTTCTTTTTCTTCCCGATACACCTGGTCAAACATGAATTCTCGCTCTTTTGCCAGATCCAGTTTCATATCGGCTTTGTAATCGATGTTGGTGAATTTATCGTTGGAAAGTTCCATTTTCTGCATTCGTCTGCCACTCATTACAAACAGCGTTTTCTGCTCTTTGTCCATGCTTAACGATGAACTTCCACCTTTGAGTTTACTCAAAAGTTTGGTGGATTTCTCGCGCAGATCGTACACCCACATATCGTAATCATCTTCAAATGCCGATAAATAGTACAGTTTAGTGGCGTCTTTGTTGATTATGGCGTCGCCCAGGCGGGAGGAATTTGGCGTAAGTCGTACAATGCGTTCTTCAATATTCTCAAATTCCACGACGATATCTTTGGTTTTTTCGTCCTTTTTGTCGGTTGCTTTTTCTTTGTCTTTTTTCTTCTCGTCTTCTTTCTTTTTGGCTTCTTCTTCGGCTTTCTTGGCTTCTTTTTCAGCATCGGTAAAAAGTTCAAATTCTTCCTTGTTCATTCGGAATTTGTTGTAAGCTTCCCGGTTTACAAATGCAATCATCACATCTTCCATAGAGCCCCACGAAGCGTGATTTCGCATTCCGTACATTTCAGAATTAAACAAAACGGCATTTCCGTCCATCACCCAGCGCGGATTGCTGTTAGTGTAGCCGCTGTTTGTTACACTGTAAACTTTTCCGCCGTCTTTGGCACTTACAATGCCGATGTTGGTGTATGGGGCATGAGCATTTGATACGTATTCGATGGCAAACCATTTTCCATCGGGCGACCACTCAAATGTCATCCGTCCGCTCGATTCATGCTGAAAACTTCCGTCGGTAATCTGACGCAACTTTTTGTCGACAATGTTATAGACCATCAGTTTTTTCCGATCCATCATAAATGCTACTTCTTTTCCGTCCGGCGAAAATTTTGGTTGTTGCTTTTCCGATTTATTTCCCTTGATCAACTCTTCTTCTTCAATCAAAGTCGCATTCGGGAAATTCGGGTCTTCCTTGCGGGAAATTTTGGCAATATAAGCATTCCAATACCCATCGCGGTAGCTCGAATACACCAGCGAACGGTTGTCTTTCCCGAAATCCACATCGGCTTCCTGAGCTACTGTCTGAGTGATCTGTTTGGTGGTGATAAAGTCAGTTGCGGTGACAAAAACATCGCCACGAACCGTGAATGCCACCTGTTTTCCATCGGGCGAATTGCTCGTGGATGTAGCACCCGTCGTGAAATTGAGTTTTTTCACTTGCTCGTCGTTAACGTCTGTTGATATGTCAATTTTCAATTTTTGCGGACTTGTACTGCCTTGTTTCAGCATAAATATTTCTCCGTCAAAACCAAAACAGAGTGTCCCGTTATTGGCAACGGAAAGGAAGCGGACAGGATGTTCTTTGAAACTGGTAAGTTGTTTCATTGCCGAAGGATTGGTCAACGACGCTGAAAACACGTTGAAACTGCCGCTTTTTTCACTTAAAAAATAGAAGGAATTTCCATCCGGGCTGTAAACCGGATCGGTATCTTCTCCCGGCCGGTCAATAAGTTTGCGCTGAGTGCCGTTTTTCAGATCATATTCCAGAATATCCCGTGTGACCGACGAGGTGTGTTTTTTTCGCCACGTATTTTCAAAACCTTTAATGTCTTGAAAAAGAAATTTTTGCCCGCTCTTGTCATAGCTGATTTTATCGGCCGGGTAGGCGAGCAGCATTTCTGAGCGACCTCCATTTACCGGCACTTTATAGACTTCAATCAATCGTGCCGTTGGGAATAATGCACTTTTTGCAGGATCCTGATAATGAGCTGAAAAGACCACGAATTTTCCGTCAGGCGTAAATGTATGCAGGTTTTCATTGGCAGAGTGCACTGTCAATCGCCTGGCAGTTCCGCCATCTGCCGCCATGATGTAAATATCCCGTGTTCCGCCATCGCGGTCACTCGTGAAAGCAATCTGTTTGCCGTCGGGCGACCAAACCGGATTGCTGTCAAAAGCATCGTTTGTAGTAAGTCGAATGGCAGTTCCACCGTCGGTGCTGACTTTGAAAATATCGCCTTTGTAAGCAAAAGCCACCTGACTGCCGTCCGGTGAAATGGACGGATAGCGCATCCAGAGAGGTGACTGAGCCGAAAGTAACATTCCGGTCAAAAGAAAAATGGATAGGAATACATGTTTTTTTGTCATAAGAATAAATATGTTTTTTATGTGTATTTAGTACAATGCATTATTTAATTTTGAATAATTTTATTTTGAACACAAATTAAACGAATGTCATAAATTAACACGTTTATTCTTAAATAAATTGTGTTCGATTAACTTAAACTTATTTTTTGTTCAACATCTTTCTTTTTCAAATGAATTTTGAAATTTACAAATTTAATCAAAAATATGCTGACAACATCGATTTAATCGAATTTTCAGGT
>CAZIRA010000161.1:1821-5275 GCA_964541615.1 uncultured Paludibacter sp. | reverse complement strand
CTGAATTAAGTTGTCCTTTCAGGACAAACCTCTATAAAAATCCGTTTTTATCCGTAAAATCCGCGTCATCCTTGTCCTATTCCATCCAAAATCCTAATTCCAGCACCAGCACCGTTTTCCCGGGAATTTCCACAGGATTTTTCAGATCGTAAGGTCTCCGAGATGTAACCTCCACGCCCATTTCAAAATCCTTTATCCTTTCGGCAAATCGTTTGGTGTCCAAAATGGTTGCATTTTCGTTGTTGTTTGTGATGACCATTACCGTTTTTTCAGCGTTGTGGCGGAAAAAAACATAAACGCCATTTTCAGGGATAAATTGAGTCATTTTGCCGTTTTGTAGCACGGAATTATCTTTTCGATAATGAAGCAGTTTTCTCAGATAATCGAACACCTCGTTTTCCTCTTTTGTGCGATCTTCGCGGGTAAATGCATCGCGTTTATCGTCCTTCCACCCACCCGGGAAAGTAAAACGGTGCCCTTCATAGCTCCCTGCAATACCTTCGAGCATAATTTCGTTGCCGTAATAAATCTGCGGATAACCACGCACCGAAACCAGCATTGCCAATGCCATTTTGTATTCATTTACGTTTTTGTAAGCCGTAGAAAGACGTTCTATATCGTGATTATCCACAAAATTCATGATCAAATCCGTATTCGGATACACAAAATCCTGCGCAAAATGGCTGTAAAATTTGGCTGTTCCCGTATCCCAGCCTTCATTTTCTCTGAACGCTTCCTGCAATTTATCTTTCAGCACAAAGTCCATCACGCTCTGCAATCGGCTGTCAAACCCATCTTTGTTGTTGTTACCACTCTGATAATAAGCCGTTTCCGCAGGCGTTTTTACCCAACATTCGCCCACCACGTTCATTTTCGGATATTCATCGCGAATGGATTGGATAAATTGAGAAGCCAATTGCAAATCGTTGTAAGGGTACGTATCCACGCGAATTCCGGCAATTTCGGCATATTCAATCCAGAAAATATACGCCTGTTTCAGATAATCAAAAACCAGTTTGTTAGATAAATTAAAGTCGGGTTGAGTGCCTGAAAACCAGCCGTTTGTAAGCCGTTTCAAGTCCGCTTCACTGCGGTGCGGGTCGGTCCAGGCGGTCATTCGGTAGTTGGATGACGTGAATGTGTCCCACGTGTTAAACCAATCTTTGGCCGGAATGTCCTTCATCCACCAGTGTCCGCTTCCGCAATGATTCGGCACAACATCGATAATCAGCTTGATGCCGTGGTTTTGAGCCGTTTTGGAAAGTCGCAGATAGTCTTCGTTGGTGCCAAGTCGCGGGTCAATTTTATAATAATCCGAACTTGAATAATGATGGTAGGAGTACGCTTCGGCTTTGTTATCCAGCAACGGCGTAGTCCAGAGTGCCGTAATTCCCAAATTTGCCAAATAGGGAATTTTCTGAATAATGCCTTCAATATCACCACCCTGTCGGAAACCAAGCCCCGAACGATTCACGCCCTGTGCATAACCTTTCACGCTGTCATTCATCGGGTTACCATTCGCAAAACGGTCAGGCATAATCAGGTAAACATTATCCTTTTCTGAAAAACTTTCCCGATTGGCAGAATTCGCAATTCGGTTTTTTAACTCGTATTTAACGATTTTCTTTTTCCGTCCGTTTTTTAGTTCAATATTAAAAATACCCGCTTTTGTGTCATTATTAATATTAATGTACAGAAAAATGTAATTTGGATTATCCGTCAGTTTTTTCTCAACGATACTCACACCGGGATAATTAATTGAAACTTCTGATTTTGCTATGTCTTCTCCATAAATCATCAACTGCAAATTCGGGTTGTGCATATCGGTCCACCAAAAAGTCGGCTCAACGCGAAGTTCGGTTGGGGCGAAAGATTTTTCGCCCGTACGTTTTTTCGCCTTTGTGTTTTGACCGAAAGCAATAGATTGCGAAATGATGATTATGGCTAAAATTGAAATAACTTTTTTCATAGAATGTCTGACTATAAACTATTTTACTTTATACTTTTTACTAAAAAACGGATCATCCTTATCCTCCACAATCAGCGTCATCACACCCGCCAATATCATAAAACCACCGCCCAGCACGAGTGTGTAAATGGCGTGTTCGTTGAATAAATGCTTGGTAATACTTCCCAGAATAGTGGCCGCGAGAATTTGAGGAAGAACGATGAAAAAGTTGAAGATCCCCATGTAAGTTCCCATTTTATTGGCAGGAAGAGCTCCGGTAAGCATCGCATAGGGCATAGAAAGAATACTTGCCCAGGCTACACCCACGCCTGCCATACTGATGATCAGCAGATTTGGATTTTTGAAAAATATTAATGAAATCAAACCCAAACCACCAATTATCAGTGCAACTAAGTGCGTATATTTTCGGGAAATGTATTTAGCTGAGACGGGAAGCAGAAATGCCACCAGCGCAGCAAAGAAACTGTATGCTCCAAAAAGAATTCCCACCCAGTTTGCGCCATCGTTGTACAGAGCAGATTTCGTGTCGGTTGCACCGAAATGATACTCCGTAATAGCGGGCGTAGCATAAATCCAGAGTGAAAAAAGTGAAATCCAGGTAAAAAACTGAACAACTGCCAATTGTCCCATCGTGCGAGGCATATTCATCAGGTCGGTCATAATTTCGGTCAATCCGTTGGAGTTTTCTTTTTTTCTAAATTGCGATACCAGAAAGAAAAGTACAGCAATCAAAATAAACAATCCGCCCAATACATAAATCTGTACATCCATTTTCTGGAAGAAAACAAGTGCTACGATGGCTAAACCCAACAAACCAAAAACTGCACCAAATTTGCTGAATTTTTCAGGCGAGACTTCTTTGGTTTTAATTGTTGATTGGATTTCTGATTTTTCATCTGAAAAACTTTCCAGTTGTTCGGGAGGATACTCTTTTGTGGAAAGAATGGTGACTAAAACAGCCGCGATAAATACAATTCCGCCAATATAAAACGACCAGATTACTGTGTCCGGAAGCGCATTGTCGCCCTGAGGAATATTGGAAACGCCAAACCAGTTGCTCATCACATACGGCAACGCCGAACCGGCTACCGCACCAATTCCAATAAAGAAACTCTGCATTGAAAAACCAAGCGTTCGTTGTTCAGATGGCAGCATATCTCCCACAAACGCCCGAAAGGGCTCCATCGAAATATTAATTGACGCATCCAAAATCCATAACATTCCTGCCGCCACCCAAAGCATCGGCGAATTGGGCATTAAAATCAAAGCAATGGATGCCAAAATAGCACCTGTAAGGAAAAACGGTTTCCTGCGACCGAGCTTATTCCACGTTTTATCGCTCCAATGACCGATAATCGGCTGAACAATCAAACCGGTAACCGGCGCAGCCAGCCATAAAATCGGTATATTACCAATATCTGCTCCCAAACTCTCAAAAATCCGGCTCACATTTGCATTTTGCAGAGCAAAACCAAACTGAATGCC
>CAZIRA010000161.1:0-1721 GCA_964541615.1 uncultured Paludibacter sp. | reverse complement strand
CCTTGAGTAATTCCTTTGATTTTATCTATAAGTAGCTTAGCTGCTGTTTTCCCCACTTCGTAGCCGTGTTGTTCTACGGTTGTGAGCATAGGATCGCAGGCGAGCGCAAGATCACCGCCTGAAAATCCACAAATAGAAATATCCTCAGGTACTCGTAAGCCAACTTGTTTCACGGCGTGGAGAATTCCCGTGGCAGTATGGTCATTTATCGCAAAAAAAGAATCGGGTGGATTATCAGACGATAAAACTTTTGGTGTGAGCTCAATGGCAGCATCTCGGGTATCACAGACGTACATAAGTTCCTCATCAATCGGCATTTTATGTTTCCGGTGTGCATCCAGATATCCGTTTTTGCGGTTTTTTGAGATTTCTAAATGGGTAGGGGAGCTGTAGAAAGCAATCCGCTTGCAACCTGTTTCAATTAAATGCTCCACAGCTGTCATTGCTCCTGCATAGTCGTCCACCACCACGCGGTCGGTAATAATTCCGATACAGATACGATCATAAAACACCAGCTGAATGTCGTTGTCAAGAATTTGCTGGAAATGTTCGTACTTGTTGGTCTCTTTAGAAAGACTCGCCAACACACCGGCTACTCTCGCATTTACCAGTGAATTGGTGATTTTCAGTTCTTTTTCATAATTCTCTTCGGAGCGGAAAAGCATCATGTTGAAGCCGTTTTGGGAGGCAACCTCTTCAATTCCTTTCACTATGGATGAAAAAAAATAATGGACAATTTCGGGCACGATTACACCAATGATATTATTGCGTTTCATCCTGAGATTCAGGGCTATTTCGTTAGGTTTGTAATCAAGCTCAACGGCGCATTGCTTTACCAGTTCAATCGTTTTCTTGCTAATGTCGGGGTGGCTTTTCAATGCTCTTGAAACCGTAGAAGGTGAGATATTGAGTTTTTTCGCAATATCGACGATGGTGATTTGTGTATTAGCCATGATCTGTTATTTAGGTTACTTGAATATCCCGATTAATTTCATTAAATTTATGCTCAAGATTACAGTTTGAATCCAGATGCCAACTTATTGCATTAACAATTTGATATAGTGATTTTTGATACGGATTTAAAATGCAATTTATTAAGCCTTTGCAAATTTATGATATAATATTTGAAAATGAAATTTAAAGTGAAAATTGGTTTTTCCCACTAGGTGCAAACGTTTGCGATTCAAATTTAGTGCATAATGATGATAAATTGTAAAAAAAACATAATTAAACCTCTATTTTTGTTTCGACAAATCGTATTTTTCACAAATACAACAGATTATAATAGAGAAAATATATCTGTAAAATAACAATAAACATAATTTATCAACCTCAAAAAAACAGAATTGCATGAAGGACGCACGATTTAACATTAAAATGCGATCATTATTGATCGTAGTGCTGACACTTGTGATTGGCTTCAGTGCCAATGCACAAAAGAAATCCGTTACGGGGGTAGTAAGAGATGCAGCCGGAGAGACTGTAATCGGTGCCAGTGTTCTTGAAAAAGGAACAAGCAATGGCATGATGACAAATTTCGACGGACAGTTTGCACTCGAAGTTGCCCCGAACGCTACGCTTGTGATTAGCTATATCGGCTATAAAACACAAGAATTATCTGTAGCCGGACAAACAAACTTTTTTATTACTATGGAAGAAGATGCTCAGCTTCTTCAGGAAGTAGTAGCAATTGGTTATGGTACAGTAAAGAAAAATGATGC
>CAZIRA010000160.1:0-5312 GCA_964541615.1 uncultured Paludibacter sp. | reverse complement strand
TTCATTTGTACATTTACACGTTCACTCCAGTTACTCGGTCCTCGACGGGATGTCGAGCGTTTCGGGTCTGATCGACAAAGCCATGGAGCTGGGGATGACCTCGCTGGCGCTGACCGATCACGGGAGTATGTTTGGAATCAAGGAATTTTACAACTATTCCAAAAAAGCAAACTCGAAATTAAAGGATAAAATAGCCGCCCTTGAAAAAAAATTAGACGCAGTTGATCTTGCCGATAGTAAAAAAGCATCGATACAACAGGAAATTGAGGCTTTGCAAAAGAAATTTTTCAAACCGATTTTCGGTTCGGAAGTGTATGTTTCCCGCAGAAGCCGTTACGACAAAGAATCAAAAGAAGACCGCAGCGGTTATCACCTGGTTCTTTTGGCAAAAAACAAAACAGGCTACAAAAACCTGTCGAAATTGGTTTCACTGGGTTGGGTGCAGGGATTCTACTATCGTCCACGGGTGGATCATGAACTTTTGGCAAAATACAGTGAGGGAATTATTGCCTGCTCGGCCTGCCTCGGCGGTGAAATCCACAAAAAAGTGGAAAGCGGAGATTTGGCAGAAGCCGAAAGAGCCGTTCTCTGGTACAAAAAAGTGTATGGTGATGATTTCTACCTAGAGCTTCAACGCCACGAAACCGACAAACCCGGCGCCAGTACCGACACTTACCCCAAACAGCAGCTGCAAAATGCAGAACTGATCAAGCTGGCCCGGAAAACAAATACGAAACTCGTAGCAACAAACGACGTTCATTTCGTTGAAGAAGAACATGCCGACGCCCACGAGCACCTGATCTGCCTGAGCACGGGCAAAGACCTGGATGATCCTACCAGGATGAGATATACCAAGCAAGAGTATTTGAAATCGCCGGAAGCCATGGCCGAAATTTTTTCCGATCTGCCGGAATGCATCGAAAATACGGTAGAAATTGCCAATAAAGTGGAGGATTTCAAACTTGATTCTCCTCCTATGATGCCTGTTTTCCCGATTCCGGCCGAATTTGGGACGGAAGAAGCGTATCAGAAAAAATTCTCGGAGTCTGATTTAATCAATGAATTTGAGGAGGCTTACGAACGGATTGGAGGGTATGAAAAAGCTGTGAGATTGAAACTGGAAGCCGATTATCTTGAAAAAATAACCTACGAAGGCGCCCGCAAAAGATATGGTGAAAATTTGACCGACGAAGTGAAAGAACGTATCGATTTTGAATTGGGTGTGATGAAGAAAATGGGATATCCCGGTTATTTCTTAATTGTTCAGGACTTCATCCAAGCCGCACGCGATATGGGAATCTCAGTTGGACCCGGACGCGGCTCGGCAGCCGGCTCAGTGGTGGCTTACTGCCTGAAAATTACCAATGTGGATCCCCTGGCTTACGATCTGCTGTTTGAGCGTTTTCTGAATCCTGACCGAATATCTCTGCCCGATATAGATATTGACTTCGAAGACGACCAGCGGGGCCGGGTCATGCGATGGGTAACCGAGAAATACGGTAAAAAAAGAGTGGCCAACATCGTGACTTACGGTACCATGGGCACCAAATCTGCCATAAAAGACGTGGCACGCGTTCAGAAATTACCGCTTTCGGAAGCAGACAGGCTCTCAAAATTAGTTCCGGTAAGATTTCCAAAAGATGAAAATGACCGTGACATCAAAGTAAATCTGGGCAACTGCTTCAAGTATGTGGAGGAGCTTCGCGAGGCTCGTGATTCAGCCAATCCGATGCTTTCCAATACGCTGAAATACGCCGAAATGCTGGAAGGTACCGTGCGCCAGACAGGAGTGCATGCTTGTGGACTGATCATTGGTTCCGACGACCTGATAAACCTCGTTCCGCTCAGCACGGCTACCGACAAGGAAACCAGGGAAGACAAAGTCATCACGCAGTTCGACGGAAGTGTTATTGAAGACATAGGACTTGTGAAAATGGACTTCCTCGGCCTTAAAACGCTTTCAATCATCAAAGATACGCTCGCCAACATCAAGAAGTCGAAAGGAATCGATCTCGATATTGATACGATACCGCTGGATGATAAATTGACTTACAAGCTTTTCAGCCGTGGAGATACAGTCGCTGTGTTCCAGTTTGAATCTGCCGGAATGCAGAAATACCTCAAAGAGCTGAAACCTACTAAGTTTGAGGATTTGATTGCAATGAATGCCCTGTATCGCCCCGGTCCGATGGATTATATTCCGCAATTTATCAAAAGAAAACATGGTCAGGAAAAAATTGAATATCCGTTCCCCGAAATGGAACGACGCTTGAAGGAAACTTACGGAATCACGGTGTACCAGGAACAGGTCATGCTTTTGAGCCGCGATTTGGCCGGATTTACCCGCGGACAATCAGACGAACTCCGCAAAGCGATGGGTAAAAAACTTCAGGACAAAATGGAAGCATTGCATGCCAAATTCATTGACGGAGCTACTAAAAACGGCTTTGGACCGCGTGAAAAATTGGAACAGATTTGGTCTGACTGGGCTAAATTTGCCTCTTACGCCTTCAATAAATCGCACGCTACCTGTTATTCGCTCGTGGCGTACCAGACCGCTTACCTGAAAGCACACTATCCGGCGGAATTTATGGCTGCCAACTTGACGCGCAACAAAGACGACATTACAGAAGTTGGGAAACTGATGGACGAATGCCGTGGGCTGAAAATGAATGTGCTTGGACCTGATGTAAACGAAAGTGACCTGATGTTTACGGTAAATAATGAGGGCAATATCCGTTTCGGACTTGGCGGTGTGAAGAATGTGGGTGAAGGAGCCGTAGAAGCCATTATTCTTGAAAGAAATAAAAATGGAAAATTCAAAGGGATTTTTGATTTTGTGGAGAGGGTAAACCTCAATGCCTGCAATAAAAAAGCTCTCGAAAGCCTTGCATACGCAGGAGGTTTTGATGCATTTCCGGACTTGAAGCGGGAGCAGATGTTTGCACTCAACAGCCGCGAGGAACTCGTTCTTGAAACGCTGATCAAATACGGAAACCTGTATCAGCAGGATATGCAGTTTAATCAGAATTCACTGTTTGGCTCACTGGATAACGCCATTGAAATCACCAAACCGGAAATTCCATTCGTTGGTGAATGGTCGTCGCTCGTGAAGCTTAACCGGGAACGGGAAATGATCGGCATGTACCTTTCTGCCCACCCGATGGATGAATTTGAGTTTGAGATCAATAATATCTGTAATGCTACCACGGCAGATCTGACCGAACTGACTAAATATCCTCTCGGCACGGGACTGAAACTCGGTGGTATCGTGACCAATTTCCGTACAGGAACTACCCGGACGGGAAAACCTTTTGGTATGATAACCTTTGAGGATTATCAGGGTGCATTTGAATTTCCGCTATTTGGGAAAAATTTTGAAGATTTTGGCAAGTACATGATTAAAGATTTTTTCATCTACATCCACGGAACGGTGCATGAAAGAGGCTCCGACTGGGGAAAGAAGCAGGAAACGACTGGTCCGCCTGAAATCGAATTCAAACTGGCAAATGTGATGTCATTCAAAGATGTTCGCAGTATGATAAAAAGAATACGAATTTCTTTATCTTTGCAAAAAATTAACAACGACATCGTGGAAGAGTTGTCGGATTTGGTGAAGAATAACAAAGGTGATGTGAACCTTTACATCGAAATTAAAGATTTCTTTACGTTTGAAAGGGTGTCGCTGTTTGCCCGTCAGCACAGGATTAAAATCAATTCCGAAGTGTACAAATTCCTGAAACGACGCGAAGCAGAAGAGGTCTTGCAATACAAAGTAGAAATGGGGCAGTAGGATAGTTAATTAAACTGTATTTATAAACAAAACTTATAGCTGAATAGACTTTGCATCGATCTGAATTTTGAACTTTCATGAACATAAATTCGTTACTATTACACTTAAAATAAATAAACAAAAAATTTAACTATGGCATTAGAATTTACTGATGGGAACATCAAAGAAGTTATCGAATCGGGAAAACCCGTTGTGATTGACTTTTGGGCAGAATGGTGCGGTCCATGCCGTCTGGTAGGCCCGTTTGTTGAAGAACTGGCACAAGAATACGAAGGCAAAGTGGAGATAGGAAAAATGAATGTGGACGAGAATGTGGATACACCAAACGAATACGGCATCCGTAACATCCCTACAATCCTTTTCTTTAAAGATGGAAAATTGGTTGACAAGCAGGTAGGTGCTGCTCAAAAAGGAGTGCTTAAAGCTAAAATTGACTCCTTGCTGTAATGCAGAAATAAAGCTTTCGAATCTCTTGCAGATTCTGAAAAAAAGCAGGATAGTTCGTTATCCTGCTTTTTTTCATTTTGACTTTATTTAAAGAATTAGCCGTTCACACGGTACTTCTGATTGCCGTTTTTCAGATAATCTACTATCTGATGGGCTGCCGCAATACCTGCGTTGACATTGGCCTCAGCTGTCTGTGCTCCCATTTTCTTGGGTGTAGAGAAATAGCGGTCTCCTACTTTTGCCACGAATTCTTCGTGCATATCGGGTTTAATGTCTGTAAGGAATTTGAACTTTGGATTTTCAAGCATATATTCCAGAAGTTCCGGCTCGTTGATTACCTCTTTGCGTGCAGTATTCACCAAAATAGCGCCTTGTGGCATGTTTTTAAGTAAATCTTTTCCGATCAGTTTTCTAGTTTCATCCGTCAATGGAATGTGGATAGAAACAATATCAGAATAGCGGTAAAGTGTCTTAACTGAAATAGTTGGGTCAATTCCGTCGGCATTGATAACTTCTGAGCGGCTGTACGTGTCGTAAGCCAGCAGTTCCATTCCAAAACCTAAGGCAATGCGGGCTACATTTTTACCCACATTTCCGTAAGCATGGATTCCCAGTTTTTTACCTTTCAGCTCTGTGCCGGATGATCCGTTGTAAAAATTTCTTACACCCATTACCAGCAGTCCGAAGACAAGCTCAGCTACGGCGTTTGAATTTTGTCCCGGCGTATTCATCACGCAGACACCTGCCTGTGTGGCGGCTTTCAGATCGATATTGTCGTATCCGGCTCCGGCACGAACTACTATTTTTAGATTTTTTCCTGCCTGGATCACTTCTTCGTCGATTATATCACTGCGGACAATCATCGCATCAACGTCAGCCACAGCATCCAGCAGCTGCTTTTTTTCGGTATATTTTTCCAGCAGGACTAATTCATAATCAACGCCATCAAGCTCCTGACGAATTCCTTCGATAGCTACTTTGGCAAATGGTTTGTCGGTTGCTACAAGTACTTTCATAAAAAAATGCTACCTCTAATCCCTAAAAAAGGGACTAGAGAATTGTTTTATAAATT
>CAZIRA010000159.1:0-5485 GCA_964541615.1 uncultured Paludibacter sp. | reverse complement strand
AACAAATAGCTTAATTTCTCAAATTGAAGAATTATGAAAAACAAGATTTTATACAACTTTTTAAAATGATATATTTATGAAAACAAAAAAAGTGTTTTTAATTATTCCGTTCTTGTTTTTGATAATGGGAATGGGTGGATGTGAAAACGAAACGAAAAAGTTATTCTTTGAAAATTTTATTCTCAATAAAGAGTTTTGTCAATGGAGACAATTTGAAGTGGATACTGTAATTGTTGTCAACACGAAAACAGAGCTGGAAAAAATTACAATCTGCACAGAAAATCTTTCTGAAATTGATTTCGATAACCATTCATTGGTATTTGCTGGAGGCACTGCTATCCATGGAGTGAATATTATCGTAAGATATTGGTACAAAGTCAGTGATTATAGTTTTATATTGGAGTTGAAAGATAGAAATAGTGGCTCTATTATTCCTACAGTAGAAACTCCTTGGGCTGTTGCAGTTTTGACCCAAAAGCTACCCCAAAATACAAATATTGAATTACGAATCAAAAAATAAAATATCATGAAAACAAAATTATTGTTACTCGTTATACTATGCTTAGCCACCGCTGCCATATATGCGCAACATGACTATTCACAAGATGTTATTGTTCTTTTTAAAGAAGGCATGAAGAGCGATACAGCTATAACAAAAGGTGATATTTCCATTTTTGAATCGAATAAATTGAAATCGTTTTTTCAGAGAAAAACAATATCTGAGACAGCAATAAAAAGAGCAATGCCTTATTTTGAAGAAAAAGATACAATTGTAAGATTACCCGATGGCAAAATTCTGAATCAATCTAACATGTCTAAATTGTATCGGATCAAAGTACCCAAGAATATATCAAAACAAAATTTAATTGACTCCTTGAATAATTTACCCGAAGTAGTGTACGCTGAATCTGATGTTAATATTGTTCCTTTAGCTACTCCCAACGATTTAAGATATAATCAGCAATGGTCATTACATAATAATTTTAATGTAGGATGTGATATCAATGCCGAAGCGGCATGGGATATATATAATGGTAGTTCACAATCTATTATAGATGGTGGACTTGATAACAATCATCCTGATTTATCAAGTAAGGTAGTAGGAGGTGATACTGGGTATGGCTGGAATGGACATGGTGTTCATGTTGCCGGTATTGCAGCAGCAGCTTCCAACAATAGTACAGGTATAGCTGGTGTTGACTGGAATGCAAGAATTTACCCTAAAAGAATAGATAATGCTAGTGCTACAGATGTATATAATGCTATTGTTAGTGCTGTAAATTATAGTCCAAACTTACATGTACTTAATAATAGCTGGGGAAATGACACTGCAAATCTTGGTAGTTATAGCAGTTGGTTCTACTGATAATAATGACATAATTGCTGCGACTTCAGCCAACGGAAGTCATATTGATGTGTGTGCCCCTGGTAGATTTATTCTTTCCACAGATACAACTTCGACAGGATATGGGATTCGCACAGGTACTTCTATGGCAGCACCACATGTTTCAGGGCTTGTCTCATTACTAAAAGGATTTAAAAATAGCCTGTCTAACGATGACATCGAGAATATAATAAAATTAAGTGCAGATAAAGTGCCAGCAATGGAAGGAAATAATTTCACTAATGCTTACGGCTACGGCCGCATCAATGCCGGCCGTGCCCTTAGTTTTCTTAAAGCGCCCTACAAACTGGAACAATTAACGGCAGCAGGCGGTACAGCTGTCAGTACTTCAAGCCAATATACCGCTCTAATGATTGCTGCGCCGGGACTTTCCACAGGCAATTATTTAGTTAAGCGGATTGAAGTCCAGAAAACAGTTGCTCTGCCAAGTTCCATGTATGATATAACAGGTGTGTGGGGACGAGGTGTGTTTACAACAGGTTGGAGTATTGCCAATCCTAATTTTGGTGAAGGTTTCTGCGAAGTAGTGCAGGGTAGTCAGACAAGCACACATGTAACGCTGCGTACTTATGTATATGAAGTTTATAATATCTTAGGTCAATATTATGGGTATTACCCTTCAAGCCCGTTAAATGTAACGTTTGCATATTCTGTATTAGGTCTGGAGGCTCCTTCCATCTCCGGACCCTCCACCCTCTGCGACCAAGCCACCTATACCATTAGTAACCTGCCTCCGGGCGCTGTGGTGGAGTGGAGTACTGATTACCATTGCTCAATTCTGTCAGGTCAGGGAACAGACTCGGTAACTAACAGAGGGAGTTTACCGGCTTTACAGAATCTGGACGTATTACGGCTGTACTAACGGTTGGCGACCAAGAGATAAGGCTAAATAGAACTGGCATAAGAATGGGAACAAGAACCCCCGCATTTGAAGTGTATGATTCGCAAGGCTTATACATACTATCTCCACCATATTACACCGGCATTCAATACAGAATTGCAGCTACTTTTCAGGGAGTAATGAATATCCCTGTCAATGATATTAGATGGATGATAACACCACCATTATCAAGCGATTTGTTCCCTTGGGAGCATTCCGGCAAATCAGTTCCATTTATGGCATATGAAGCTGGAGATTATAACATTGCGTTGAGATATTACAATCCAAACGAATGTGGTTGGAGTGTTACATTAGCAAAAAATATTAATTTCAGACCGGGTTCAGGCGGCATTACTCTTCATCCAAATCCAGCCTCTGGGTATGTGGTTGTCGCATTCAAAGAGGATGAATCAGAGGCAATTCTATCTAAAGAAACAGAAGTTCCCACTAAGACAGAACCTTACCACATCCAACTCTGGTTATCCCTCGGCTTGGTGAAAACCGCACAGGCAGACCAGCCGGAGTACCAGCTCGACCTTACGGGCGTTCCGCCCGGATTCTACTACGTGCACGTGATCAAAGGCGGGCAGACGCATAGGAGGCAGTTGGTGGTGCAGTGATAGCAGAAAAGATGTTTTTGCATAAAGAGTGACAGAAAATCACTTTTTTTTCTCTTCCTCTTGATTTCCCCCCGCTCGCGCCGATTTCTTGGCAAACCAAGCGGACAAATTCGAGCGGTAATCGGTGTGCTGCTCGGTAGGGCAAGAAATGTGTTTGCGATCAGCCGATGCTTACTGTCCCTTGCTTGTAAGCGAAAGCGAGAGAGGCAATCACCTCCGATTCATTTTTTAAATATCTAATAAGTTGAGAAGAATTTGCCTGTTTGTCAAAATAATTCAGTAATTTTGCTTTTCAAATCCAATTCCGGCTGATGCTAATTTTTGACAACATACTTTTCGCCTCGTTCATACCTCAGATCTTGATGTTTTTAGGGTTTGTTTCGTGTCTTACCGTTCCGTTTTTTTCTGCACATCAAACCACTGAAGCTTATCTTCCGAATGAAGCAAATTTGCTCGAATTTTCAGTGAATGTTGAGCAGAAAATTTCTACGGTTCATTTCTATGATTTTCAGGATATTCAGTCCGATATCATTCTCAATGATGATACTGAAAATCCATTAATCTTTGAGTTTTATGAATACAGATATTCAAAATTCAACGATAATTTCCGCATCTCAGAAGTAAATTATACACAATTTTCCCGACCTCCTCCATTGGGTGTTTTTTTCTTTTAAATAAAATCTGAATAGATTTCATTTCTTGCAATTATTCCCATAAATCAACATTTAATGGGAGTTAATCCTATTTTATTTTTAAAAAAAACACCAAACATGAAAAAAATATTAGTAAATATTTCCATATTTTTATTGTCATTTGCACCAATTTTAGCATTGGAAATTGACAGTATCGAAACCATCAGCCTGGGGCAGGTTGACGTATACAGTTCGAAAGAAACAAACCAGCAGAATGCTCCTGTTTCATCCACATTGTTCAGCGCCGATAAAATAAACCAGTCGCAGGTTGTTTCCATTAAGGATTTGAGCGCTAAAGTTCCTAATTTATTCATTCCGGACTACGGTTCCTCCATGTCCAGTACACCTTATGTGCGTGGCGTAGGTTCACGTTACAGCGGTCAGTCCATTACTTTATACGTGGACAATGTGCCTTATCTGGAAAAATCAGCGTTCGATTTTGAGCTCTACGATGTTTCGCAGATTGAGGTTTTGCGTGGACCGCAGGGAACGCTTTATGGACGAAACAGCATCGGCGGTGTGGTTAATATGTACACACTTTCTCCACTCAACTATCAGGGAGCAAAAGTGGCTCTGACAGCCGGAAACTACGGATTAATGCAGGCAAAAGGGACTTATTACACCAAACTCGGCGATAAACTCGGACTTTCTGCCGGCGGATATTACGGTCAGCACAACGGATTTTATCAGAATGATTTCACCGGAAAATCGGTTGATGCAGAGAAAAATGGCGGTGCACGCGCTAAATTTGCCTGGGATGCTTCCCGAAATTTCAAACTGGAATATGCGCTTGATTTCGATTATGTGGATCAGGGTGCATTTCCTTACGGACTTTATAGTGCTGAAACAAAGTCTGTAGCTAATCCAAGCCTCAACGATTTGAGCAGTTACAAAAGAAAAACGTTGAACAACGGAATTTCAACAAAATATTTCTATCAGGATTTGATTCTTACTTTTTCATTGGCTCATCAATACTTAGAAGATCAGATGAATATCGATCAGGATTTTTCGCCGTTAGCAATTTTTACCCTTCAGCAAAACCAAAAACAGCACATGCTGAATGGTGAAGCAGTATTAAAATCAGTTTCTTCCGGAAATTTCAAGTGGCTGGTTGGAGTGAATGGATTTGGTCAGAAGATTGACCTGACAGCTCCTGTGAGCTTCCGTGAGGACGGAATCCGTACCATTCTGCAGCCGGTATTCACAAAAATCGGTCAGGCATCAGGCATGACGATGACTGTAAAGAATGAAACTTTTGATATTCCTGGAACTTACGATACGAATCGCGGGGGAGGAGCAATTTTTCATCAGTCCACATTCGAAAATCTGTTGGTAAATGGACTTTCGCTGACTCTCGGCGCTCGTTTGGATGTCGAAAAAATCGGCTTAGATTACAATTCAAGTTCCTATTTGGATGTTGAAGCTAAAAGAGGCCCGAAAGTATTAGGAACACAACGTGCTACAGCGGAATTGATCGGGACTGCCGATACTACATTCGTGGAATTTCTGCCAAAAGCAGCCTTGAAATACGAATGGGACAGAATGAATTTTGTTTACGGAAGTGTGTCTCGCGGATATAAAACCGGTGGTTTCAACGTGCAAATGATTTCCGATCTGATCCGTGATAAAATCATGAATTCCCGTCCGGGTGCTAATGCGCCGGAAGCAAATGTGAAACAAGCGGTGATGTACCAACCGGAACAAAGCTGGAACTACGAACTGGGTGTTCAGAATGCATTTTTGGACAGAAGACTCCGCACTTCGCTCACACTGTTCTACATGGATATCAAAGGACTTCAACTCACCGAATTTGTGGCAAGTGGAGCCGGCCGAATGCTTACCAATGCCGGATCTTCGACCAGCAAAGGGGTAGAATTTTCAGCTGATA
>CAZIRA010000158.1:0-5519 GCA_964541615.1 uncultured Paludibacter sp. | reverse complement strand
AATAAATTAAAATATCTTTGCAAAAAAAATAACAAAATCTCTAAAATTATGCGAAAAACATTATTTATTATCGCCGTTTTAGTGCCGATGCTTACGTTTGCACAAAATTTTCAGGTTCATTATGATTTAGGTAAAAATCGTAATTATGTAACTACCACTTTCGAGATGTTTAAGCTCGACAAATGGGGAAATACATTTATGTTTGTAGATTTTGATTACAACATGGACAAGGAAAACCACCCTTCAATGGCTTATATGGAAATTGCACGTTGCTTTACACTTGGCAAAAGTCCGCTAAGCGCACACGTAGAATACAATGGTGGTTTGCTCGCGTCACCATCACCGAATGGTAACCTGGCTTTCGCAATTAATAATGCCTATCTGGCCGGACTTGACTACGGATGGAACAGCGAAGACTTTAATAAATTTCTGAATTTCAAAGTTCTATATAAATACATTCAGGGTAAAAATCCGCATTCTTTCCAGTTAACAGGCGTTTGGACGCTTCATTTTTTGGATAAAAAAATGACTTTCAACGGATTTGCCGATTTTTGGAAAGAGGATAATTTGAATTTCACCAATGCAAAAGGTGAAAGTATCACGCCAACTGAAACGCAATTCGTTTTCTTGTCTGAACCACAGCTTTGGTATAATTTCACTTCCAATTTTTCATTAGGAACAGAAGTTGAGCTGGGGAGTAATTTCGGCACAGTGAAAGGGATGAAAGTCTGCCCGACAATCGGTGCAAAATGGACTTTCTGATAAAAAATCGTATCTTTGCCTTACATACACCAAACGAATTTCCCATCATGCACAATGTATTGCTTCTTGGGCTGTTAGTGCTTTTTAGTTCTTGCACCAAAGCCGTGAAAACTAACCAAACCGAAAATTCAACTGAGAAAACCGGAGTTGAAGTACCCGTTTTTTCAGCAGATTCAGCTTACACCTACATACAAAATCAGGTGAATTTCGGGCCCCGCGTGCCGAACACTAAACAACATGCCGAATGTGCTGAATACTTGACGGACCAGCTTAAATTTTTTGGAGCGGAAGTCATTGTACAGGAAGCAGATCTGCTTGCATTTGATGGAAAAATTTTGAAGGCAAAAAACATAATCGGTTCCTATAATCCTGAAATAAAAACCAGAATTCTGCTTTTTGCACACTGGGATACTCGTCCCTGGGCAGATCATGATCCGAATCCGGATAACTACAATACACATATTTCAGGTGCAAACGACGGTGCAAGCGGAGTGGGAGTTTTGCTGGAATTAGCTCGTCAATTTAGCATTCAAAAACCGGATGTTGGTGTGGATATTATCTTTTTTGATGCGGAAGATTACGGAGCGCCTGATAAATTTGCGACTGCCGAAACCACTGATTCCTGGTGTCTCGGCAGTCAGCACTGGTCAAAGAACAAGCACTTTCCCGGGTACCGGGCAAAATATGGAATATTACTCGATATGGTCGGCGGGGCAAATGCGAAGTTCTTCCGGGAACAAATTTCTGACTATTACGCCAAATATCTGGTAGATAAAGTGTGGGAAAAAGCCCTGACGTTGGGTTTTTCCAACTATTTCATTAATAAAACCGGTGGTGCTGTCACAGATGATCATCTTTATGTAAATCAGCTGGCCGGAATACCTTCGATTAATATTATACATCAGGAGTTAAATTCGAATACCGGTTTTGGTCATTTTTGGCACACAGTAAATGATACGATGGAAAACATCGATAAAAGTACGCTGAATGCTGTCGGAACTACTTTGCTTCATGTGGTTTACAACGAAAAACAATAATCGACGTGGAATTAAGATATAAAAAAATTGCTGTAAAAATTGGCAGCAACGTGCTGACACGTGCTGACGGGACGCTGGACGTTACGCGAATGTCTGCGATTGTTGATCAGATTTCTGTATTGCACCGGCAAGGAGTGAAAATTATTCTTGTCTCATCCGGCGCTGTTGCTTCCGGCAGAAGCGTGCTTAAATCGTCCAAAAAACTAGATGTGGTTGAGCAACGCCAGCTTTTTTCCACCATTGGTCAGGCTAAATTAATCAATCATTACTGGGAACTTTTCCGCGAACACAACATCGTTGTAGGGCAGGTGCTGACCACAAAAACCAACTTTGAAGGTCGTCAGCAGTATCTTAATCAGCGTAATTGCATGAACGTGATGCTGGATAACGGTGTAGTGCCCATTGTGAATGAGAATGACGCCGTTTCGGTGTCGGAATTGATGTTTACGGACAATGACGAGCTTTCCGGAATGATTGCTTCTATGATGAATGTGGAGGCACTCCTGATATTAAGTAATATTGATGGTGTTTTCAACGGTTCGCCAAATGATTCGGATTCCGAAGTAATTCGTGAAATCAGAAAAGGTGAGAAGCTTACCGATTTTATCCGGCACTCAAAATCTACTTTCGGTCGTGGTGGTATGCAGACCAAAGTTTCCATTGCCAGAAAAATTGCCGATGAAGGGATTGACGTGGTTATTGCCAACGGCAAGCGGGAAGATATTTTAATTGACTTGCTCAACAAAAAAAAGGATACTGTTTCCACGCTATTCAAATCATCCAAAGCAGAGGTTTCCGGTGTAAAAAAATGGCTGGCTCACAGCGATGGATTTGCCAAAGGTGAAATTTACATCAATGAAAATGCGGAAAAAGCGCTTATCGGAAGCAATGCAGTAAGTCTGCTTCCTGTTGGGATTATAAAAATTTCCGGAAATTTTGAAAAGGACGATATTGTAAAAATATTTTCCGAAAAAGGCAAGTTGCTGGGCGTAGGAAAAGCACAATACAACAGCGAAAAAACCACTCAAATCCTTGGTAAGAAAAACCAAAAACCGCTGATTCATTACGATTATTTGTATTTGGAATAGGCCCCTTCAAACCTCCCCAGGGAGGCTTTTTTGCGAATTGAATAACTTTTGCACACTTCTTATCAACCATTTCTTCCCCTTGTGGAGGAAGTCCCGACAGGGGATGGGGGCTGTTTTTTAATTCCTTTTCCTGTAATTCAGCACCGACGCCGTAATTGCCACAATCGAAAAACCGACAATGTAAACCATATCCATCCAAATATCTGCAAAAGCACTTCCTTTGATAACGATGGCTCGCACAGCATGCATAAAGTGCGTCATCGGGATGATGTTGGCGAAGAAATACGCCCAGGAAGGCATGCTTTCTATATTGGTAAAAAGCCCGCTCAACATAATGAAAACCATAATGAAAAAGTAGGAAATAAACATTGCCTGCTGTTGCGTATTGCTCATCGTGGACACAAGCAGTCCGAAACCCAAAATTCCGCAGATATACACCAAAGCAAAAAGGTACAGCGTGCCGATGCTCCCTTCAATCTGAATGCCGTAAACAATCCGAATAATTATCAGCCCGAGCGTAAATACAAACACGCTAATCAACCAAAATGGTATCAACTTCCCGAGAATAAACTGCCAGCGTTTCAGCGGTGTAACGTTGATTTGCTCCATCGTGCCGTCCTCTTTTTCTTTCACAATAATCAGTGCGGTGATCAGTCCAGAAATGGTGGTAATCAACAGCACGAGGATGCCCGGTACCATAAAATTGCGGTAGCTCGTCAGCGGATTGTACCAAAACGAATATTTTACATCCACAGGCATTTGGATATCGGTTCCGTCTGACCATTCCAAAGCTATCTGCGAATTGAAATTCAGCAAAATTGAGCTTAAATAATTCGTTCCAAGTCCGGCTTTCACGCCGTTGATGGCATCTACGAGTATCGAGACTTTTGTTTCGCCTTCACGCACCAGGTCGCGTTCCATATTCGCCGGAATTTGCAAAATCATATCAATCTGATTTTTCCCGATGTCCTGCATCGCCTTCTGATAGGATGATGTAACTTCGTAAAGCGAAAAAAGGTCGGTGGAAGCAATTTTGGAAATCAAACGACGTGAATAGGCGCTTTGGTCGTTGTCCACCACCGTGATTTTCAGGTGGCGAACGTCCAAATCCGTGGCAAAAGGAAGTATCACCAGCTGAAAAATGGGCATTGCAAGTATCATGAAAAACACCATTTTATCCCTGATAATTTGGATAAATTCCTTCCGTAAAACGAACCAAAGTACACGCATAAATCAATTGACGATTGCAGATTTTAAATTTACGATTGGATTTTGAATAACCCAACAAAACGTATTTTTCAATCTAAAATCTAAATTCGTAACTCTAAAATTGTTTTATTCTAATCTTATATTAAACTTCCTCAAACTTATCGCCAATAAAACCACCATCATTCCCAGCAAAATGCAGAGTTCCATCCACACATCGGCGATGCCAAGTCCTTTCAGCATCACGGATTGAATAATCAGAAAATACCAGCGGGCGGGCAGAATATTGGCTATCCACTGAAAAATTAAAGGCATATTTTCAAGCGGAAATAGAAATCCCGTAAAAATCAAAACCGGCAACATAATGGCTACGATGGAAATGAGCATAGCTTCTGATTGCGAGGCGGTCACGTTGGAAATCATCAGCCCGAAAGCCAGGCAAGTGAGAATGTACACCACGCTGATAAGCGAAATAAGCAGAATATTTCCCCGAATGGGTACATCCAGCATCAGATTGCTGATTAGCATAACTACTACGAAAATCGCCACAGAAAGCACAAAATACGGTACCGCTTTGGAAATCAGCACGTAAATCGGTCGCACGGGCGAAACGAGCAGAACTTCCATCGTACCGGTTTCTTTTTCGCGCACCACCGCCACCGATGCCAGCGTAGTGCAGACAATCATCATTATCATCGCTATCACGCCCGGCACAAAGTTCATCGAGCCATTTAGCGATGGATTGTAGAGCATTCGCACTTCGGATTTTATCGTCATCATCGGTTGCCGACCGGCGGATGGCTGTTGGATAAAATCCATCACAATGGCCGTCAGGTAGTTGATAACCGTTTTGGCAAAATTGGGGTCGGTAGCATCGGTAATTATTTGTATTTCAGAAGGCTCAACGGTGCTTGAAAGAAAATTTTCAGGAAAAATCAACGCACTTTGTGCTTCGCCGTTTTTGAAATATTTTTCAAGATTTTGGCTGTTTTTCTCCACATGAGTAACTGTAAAATAACTGCTCGCATCAATTTTTTGAATTAATTGCTCATTCGCCACATCGCTCGAAGGATTCACAATCAGCAATCGGGCATTTTTCACCTCGTTGGTCAGCGCGTACCCAAAAATCAAAAGCTGTGCAATAGGCAATCCAAACATAATCAGCAACGTCCGCTTATCCCGAAAAACGTGCAGAAATTCCTTGTGGATAAAGGCCATAAGGATTGCCCCCCAGCCCCCTGAAGGGGGAGTTGAGGAGTGGGATTGCTTATATTTTCTCTTATTAATCATTCAAAAAATACATTCAAATTCATTGAATTATCAAGACTCATTCAAAATGCGACAAATTCCCCCTTCAGGGGGGTAGGGGGCTAATCACTCCTCTTCGCTTTCCTCGCCAGCGCATAAAACACTTCGTCCATTGATT
>CAZIRA010000157.1:3076-5633 GCA_964541615.1 uncultured Paludibacter sp. | reverse complement strand
TTAATTATACATCATTTAAACATCTAAATAATTAACAAAGTTCATACCAGAAACCAATTATTCTGGACGATAGCCAAAACTTTTAAGTTTTATTTCTTTATTGCGCCAATCCTTTTCTATCTTCACAAAAAGTTCTAAAAAAACCTTTTTTTCAAAAAAAGCTTCTATATCTTTTCGTGCCTCTGAACCCACTTTTTTAATCGATTTTCCTCCTTTGCCAATAATTATTCCTTTCTGTGAATCGCGTTCAACATAAATAACAGAGTTAATTCGGATTAGGTTTTCCTCTTCTTTGAATTCCTCAACCTCCACTTCCACCGAATAAGGAATTTCTTTGTCATAATTCAGCAGGATTTTTTCCCGGATAATTTCGGTTACAAAGAAACGTTCCGATTTATCTGTAAGCTGGTCTTTGTCAAAAAACGGGGGCGATTCCGGCAAGTGTTCTTTGATTCGGTTCAGCAACGGCTCAATATTGAATTTTTCAGTGGCCGAAATGGGAAAAATCTCCGCTTTGGTAAGTACCGACTTCCATTTACCTACCAACTCCTCTAATTTTTCCTGATTAATCAAGTCAATCTTATTAATAATCAAAATAGTTTTGGCAGGGTTGAGATTCACTTTTTCCACAAAATCAGAGTTCTTTTCGTGGCTGTCAAAAACATCGGTAACATAAAGCAGCACATCGGCATCTGAAAGTGCTGAGCGTGAAAAGTTAAGCATCGATTCCTGCAGGCGGTAGTTTGGTTTCAAAACACCCGGCGTATCGGAATAGACAATCTGAAAATCTTCGCCGTTCACAATCCCCAAAATGCGGTGGCGCGTGGTCTGCGCTTTCGAAGTGATGATGGAGAGCTTTTCGCCCACCAGTGCATTCATAAGCGTGGATTTACCCACATTGGGATTACCCACTATATTTACAAAACCTGATTTGTGCATATGTTTTCAATTTTTACAAAGATACGGTTTTTTAGCAAAACGAAACGCAACATTTTGAAAGATAAATAATAATTGATTCCTTTCTTCTGCCTTCTCGAAGCGAAGCTGAGATCCAGACAAACGAAGTTGCGTCGGGACGTCATCTCTCGCCCATCTTTCTTCTCCAATTATTCATCTTTTACACAATTTTCACTAAATTTGTCGTTTTATTACTCAAATATCATTTTGAGATGAAGAAAATCTACCAAACCAATCAGTTGTTGAAATTTATTTTCATTGCAACAGCGGTAATTATCGTTGTTGTATCGACTATTTTCACCAATCGGCTGGCTGAAAAGCTCTCGGTAGAAGAAACCAAGAAAGTGGAAATATGGGCAGAAGCTACCAGACAACTGTTGCTCGCTGACGAAAACACCGATGTAAATTTTCTCCTCAATATCATTGAAGGGAATACCACCATTCCTGTGATAATGACCGATGAGCATGACAATATGCTCTCTCACCGCAACATCAGCACTCCCAAAAATAAGGAAGAAGAGTTTTTGATCAGCAAAATCAGCAAGTTCAAAAATGACAGACAGCCTATTGTTTTCAAGCTTGACGATGATTCACAGCAATTTATCTACTACGACGAATCTTCGCTTTTGAAACAGCTCCACGTTTTCCCTTACGTTCAGTTTGGTATCATCATTCTGTTTTTTATCATCGTTATTCTGGCTTTTTCAAGCACCAAACGTGCCGAACAAAATCAGGTTTGGGTAGGACTTTCCAAAGAAACAGCCCATCAGCTCGGCACCCCTATTTCGTCGCTTTTGGCATGGACAGAACTCTTGAAATTACGGCATGAAGATGACAAACTGCTGATTGACATGGAAAAAGATGTCAAACGTCTGAGCATCATCGCCGAGCGTTTTTCTAAAATCGGCTCCAAACCTGATCTAAAAAACACGGAACTTTATGAAGCAATGAGCAACGCCGTCGACTACATGAAAAACCGCTGTTCAAACAAAGTTTCCATTACAATGCATTATCCTGAAGACGAGCTGGTTCAAGTCCCCCTGAATGTACCGCTTTTTGAATGGGTAATTGAGAATTTATGTAAAAACGCTATTGATGCCATGAACGGCAGCGGCAAAATAGATTTATGGGTAAAAGCTAATGAAAATGAAGTCCAAATCGACATTACCGACACGGGAAAAGGGATGGAACGAAAATTCTACAAAGCAATTTTTACTCCCGGTTACACCACCAAAAAGCGCGGCTGGGGTCTCGGACTTTCGCTGGCCAAGCGCATCATAGAAGAATACCACAAAGGGAAAATCTTTGTAAAACAATCCGAAATAAACGTGGGAACAACGTTTAGAATTATGATCCCGCGGGCTTAAAATCCATTTTTTATCACTACTGGAGTTTTAAATTTCAGACGTATTATTCTTCCTCCAAAAGTTAAAGCCTCTTATTTTAGGTTTATTTAACATTCCTAATGTTGCGTTTTGCCCTTCTGAATCATCATAGTAGTAAGAGAAAATTATGTCTAACTAATTATTCAAAATTATTATGAAAACTATTTTTAGAACCCTATTCCTTATTATTGCCTGCACTTTGCTGTATAGCTGCA
>CAZIRA010000157.1:1784-2976 GCA_964541615.1 uncultured Paludibacter sp. | reverse complement strand
CCCATGCCGAACAATTATTTTTATTTCAATGGAGTAAGCTGTATCCACAAATCAGGCAACGATGTGTACGTAGCCGGAAAAATGGATTTTCCGATGTATTGGAAAAACTCTGAAATGGTGCGGCTGCATGAAAACTACGGCGAAGTAAACCAGATAAAAGTGGCGGGTAACGATGTCTATGCCGTAGGTTTCTACAATAAGAAAAACTCAAACAGCACCAATCACACTGCCTGCTATTGGAAAAACGGCACGCTCGTAGAGTTGGAAGACGGAGCCATTGCCTACAGTATTTTCATTGATGGAAACGACATTTACACGGCAGGAGCCAAAGGCAGATTCAATGCAGAATACAAAGCCTGCTACTGGAAAAATGGTAAAAGAGTGATGTTGAAAGAGCAATAAGCCCGCATCTTTAGCTGCTTTTCTAATTCCCGACAAATTCTTTTTATATTTGTCGGGGATTTTTTTGTAAATTTGCATTTTGTTTTGGCAAAATAGTTGAATAGTTGATTGAAAAATTAATAAAATATCGACACTCAACTAATTAATGAGTCTGCCAATTAACCAATATACTAACAATGAATATAGAATTAAGCGAACAAGAACAGTTCAGACGCCAGAGCCTGAGCGAATTGCGCAAATTGGGGATTGACCCCTACCCGGCCGCATTGTACCCAACCAACGCATTTTCAACCGATATAAAAGCTGATTTTAAGGACGAAGAAGAGCCGAAACGCCAGGTCTGCATAGCAGGTCGTATTATGAGCCGCCGCATCATGGGAAAAGCCTCGTTTGTGGAACTGCAGGACAGCAAAGGACGCATCCAGGTGTACGTAAGCCGTGATGACATCAATACAGAAACTCAGCCTGAAATGTACAACACCGTTTTCAAAAAACTGACCGATATCGGTGATTTTATCGGTATAAAAGGATTTGTTTTCCGCACGCAGATGGGCGAAATCAGTGTTCATGCCCAAGAATTTACTATTCTCAGTAAATCGCTTAAACCACTTCCCATTGTAAAACATAAAGACGGCGTAACGTACGATGCTTTCGAAGATCCGGAGCAGAGATACCGCCAGCGCTATGTGGATTTGGTGGTGAATGAGGGAATAAAAGATATTTTTCTGAAACGGACAAAAGTATATGATTCCATGCGCAGATTTTTCAATGCGCAAGGTTACATCGAAGT
>CAZIRA010000157.1:0-1684 GCA_964541615.1 uncultured Paludibacter sp. | reverse complement strand
AAAGTGGTAAAAAATGATTCTGCTGAAAAATACACTGCTATCGGAGTTCCTGAAGAATGGGTTCCGGTATTGCAAAAAGCCGGATTTATCACTGTGAAAAGCCTTCATGGAGTCAATTCAAACAAGCTTCATCAGGATATCTGCGGAATCAACAAGAAAAACAAACTCGAGCTGAAAAACCCGACCAAAGAAGAAGTCCAGGGATGGGTAGAAAAAGCGTAGCTTGATTTACAATTTAACAATTTACGATTTACGATTGGGCTAATGCTCTTTTATAAAGTATTGGTTCTTACGTTGTAATCCATAAAATATTCCCCTTGTGGGGAAAATTTGGAAGGGGGCTTATGATAAACGAAAGCATAGAATGGGGAAATTCCAATCTGACGCTTCAAGGTGCACTTGCTAACGTTGTTGGTAAAAAAAGCAACGACAGCGTCCGCATAGCCATCATGGGCGGTGGGAGTTGGGCAACGGCATTGGCCAAAATTTTCCTTTCCGGTAATAAATATATCAACTGGTATATGCGCCGGCAGGAGCAGATCGATGAATTTATCCGTCTTGGTAAAAATCCGTCATACCTTACGGGAGTTAAATTTGATACGGACCGCATTTCATTCACCAACGATATCAATAAAATCGTAAAAACTTCTGACATTCTGGTGTTTGCAATGCCGTCGCCTTTCTTGAAACAGCACCTGAAAAAGCTTAAAAGAAGGCTCGATGATAAAATAATTGTTTCGGCAATCAAAGGTATTGTACCGGATGAGAACATGCTGATTTCTGATTATTTTCAGGAAAAATACAAAGTTCCACAGGAAAATATACTGGTGCTGGGCGGACCTTGTCACGCTGAGGAAGTTGCTTTGGAGCGATTTTCTTACTTGACAATTGCCTGCAAATCAAGGGAAAAAGCACGTTCTATTGCAGACAAACTTGCCAACAGCTATATCCGTACGCGCATCAGCGATGATGTATACGGTTTGGAATATACTTCGGTGATGAAAAATATTTACGCCATTGCAGCCGGAATATGCCACGGGCTTAAATACGGTGATAACTTCCAGGCAGTTTTGATTTCAAACGCAGTGCAGGAGATGAACCGTTTTTGCAACGCCACCAATCCGCAGCACAGGGATATCAGTGAATCTGCATTTCTGGGTGATTTACTGGTTACTGCCTATTCAAAATTCAGCCGGAATCGTCTTTTCGGATCGATGATCGGGATGGGATATTCGGTAAAAACTGCTCAGCTCGAAATGGAAATGATTGCCGAAGGTTATTACGCCACCAAAACCATTCACGAACTGAACGAAAAATACCAGGTGAATATCCCTATCGTTAACGCCGTTTACGAGATTATTTACAATAAAAGTTCACCTATTCTGGAAGTTCAGGTTCTGTCTGAGAAATTACAGTAATTACTTATGAGTTTTGGCCCCCTATCCCCATACCTGAGGCGAGTAAACCGCGAAGGGAGAATATTAAGGGGAAGTTTTGGAGCGATTAGAAACATTTATGCAATTAAATTTGGAAGTTCTTTTGTAAAAATTATTTTTTTTGAAACTTAAATTGTTCTTTAAATGTAGAACTCGTCTCGACTTTTAAAACATCCGCCAAAGGACGGACAGGTAGAGAACAATAGTATTATTTTATTGAATTTTTTTGCTGTTTTATTTAATTTCGA
>CAZIRA010000156.1:4449-5689 GCA_964541615.1 uncultured Paludibacter sp. | reverse complement strand
AAACAAAATCAGACATAATCAGTCTAAACTTTTATTCCTGTTACTTTTTCAAGATTAATCTCGTTTTTTCATTGAAATATGTTTGTATTTCTGAAAAAACGATAAAACAAAAGTCACAAAATCACCATTTCATCTTTTTTTAAGTATTTTTGAGTTAAAATTCAGATTTCACCAACAATATGACCAAGCGAACGAGAATCATTCTATTTTCTGCCATCGGAATACTTATCCTCGGAATGGCGCTTTACCCTACAATAAAAAAAAGCATCAAAAAAGACGAAAAAATGCCGGTTTCTGCCCCGGGAGGCGGTGCAGGACAGCGGAATCCACTAGTTGTCAATGGGTTGGTGTTAAATTATGGAACGCTGAACGATGTTTTTCGTACAAAAGGTGTTTTACTTCCCGATGAAGAGGTGGATTTGAGTTTTGAAATGTCCGGAAAAATCACGAATATACAATTCAACGAAGGTACATTTGTAAAACAAGGACAGCTGCTTGCCAAAATCAATGACAAACCGCTTCAAGCCGAACTAAAAAAACTCGAAACACAGCTTCCTCTTGCCAATGAACGTGTTTTTCGTCAAAAAACTTTGCTTGAAAAAGACGCAGTCAGTCAGGAAACTTACGAAGTGGTGGTTACTGATTTGGAAAAGCTGAAAGCAGACATTGAATTAATAAAAACCCGTATTGCACAAACTGAACTTCGTGCACCATTTAGCGGGATTATCGGACTTCGTCAGGTCAGCGTGGGTGCTTACGCATCGCCGTCAACCATCGTTTCCAAACTAACTAAAATTTCTCCGTTGAAACTTGAATTTTCTGTCAATGAACGACAAATTGACGACATTAAACCGGGTACGCCCTTGAAATTCAGTATTGAAAATGATAAAGTTCAATATGAAGCCTCAGTTTATGCTATTGAAAGTCAGCTGGATGCACAAACTCTTTCACTGAAAGCCCGCGCTCGCTATGCCAATCCAGGTGGAAAACTGAAAGCCGGTCAGTCAGCAACAATTGAGATCCGTATGCGTCAAATTACGAATACCATTGTAGCGCCAAGTATTGCTACCGTTGCCGAAATGGGGCGAGACATTGCATTTATATATAAGGATGGAAAAGCCAAGCAAGTAGTACTGGCCAAAGGATTGAGAACCGAAAATTCTGTTCAGGTAATCAGCGGACTTTCTGTTGGCGATACATTATTGACTACCGGTGTGATGCAATTAAGAGATGGAATGAC
>CAZIRA010000156.1:1452-4349 GCA_964541615.1 uncultured Paludibacter sp. | reverse complement strand
GAATATCCGAGCGTAGACAATCCAATCATCACTGTATCAGTCTCCTACCCCGGAGCCAATGCCGATGTGATTGAAAAACAAATTACTGAACCGCTGGAGCAGAATATCAATGGAATTCCGGGGATTCGCTCGCTGATGAGTTCGAGTAGCCAGGGATTTTCACGAATTACGGTGGAGTTTGAATTGAGTGTGGACATGGAGACCGCAGCCAATGACGTACGCGATAAGGTTTCCCGCGCCCAGCGTTATCTTCCACGAGATGTGGATCCGCCGACAGTATCCAAAGCCGATGCAGATGCCGATCCGATCATGCAGATTACCGTTCAAAGTCCAAGCCGTTCGCTTTTAGAACTATCTGAAATTGCTGAATTAACCGTAAAAGAGCGTTTGCAAACCATTCAGGACGTGAGTGCCGTGGAAATTTGGGGTGAAAATCGCTATTCCATGCGCCTTTGGCTCGATCCAACCAAAATGGCGGCCTACAATATCACTCCTTTGGATGTAAAATATGCACTCGACCGCGAAAACATCGAGCTTCCGGCAGGAAGCATCGAAGGCGACCAGATAGAGCGATCCATTCGAACGATGGGTCTGATGATTACGCCGGAGGAATTCAACAATCTGATTTTGATTGAAGACGATAAACGGATTGTACGGTTCAGAGACATTGGATATGCTGAATTGGATACTGAAAACCGGAAAAATATTCTCCGTTTAAATGGCGTTCCTATGGTCAGCACAGTAGTGATTCCTCAGCCCGGTGCCAATCAAATAAAAATTGCCGACGAGGCCCGCCTGCGCGTAGAACAAATGCAAAAAGACCTTCCTGAAGATGTGACCGTTGATGTTGCTTTTGATAATACCCGTTTTATTCGGGCATCCATCACCGAAGTGCAATCCACAGTATATGTGGCATTTGCACTGGTAGTAATCATTATTTTCCTATTCCTGCGGAATTGGCGTGTAACATTGATTCCTGCACTTGCCATCCCGGTCTCACTTATCGGAACGTTCTTCGTGATGTATTTGGCCGGATTTTCCATCAACGTACTTTCCATGCTGGCCGTGGTACTGGCCGTGGGATTGGTGGTGGATGATGCCATTGTGGTAGTGGAAAATATTTACCAGAAAATAGAGCATGGCATGGCGCCAAAAAAGGCGGCTATAGAAGGTTCCAAAGAAATTTTCTTTGCGGTTGTATCAACAACTATCACGCTTGTTGCCGTATTCTTTCCCATCGTATTTTTGGAAGGAATGACCGGACGGCTTTTCCGTGAATTCAGCATTGTAATTTCCGGATCAGTGATTATTTCGTCCTTTGTTGCACTGACTTTCACACCGATGCTTTCATCCAAATTATTGAAAAAGAAAGAAAAACACAATTGGTTACAGGCTAAAACAGAACCATTTTTTGAGAAACTAAACAGCGGTTATGAAAAAATATTGCGGGGATTTTTAGCTAAAAAATGGCTGATTTTCCCAATTGTAGCTGTTACTTTTATCGTAATTGGAATTCTCTGGAAAACTATTCCTGCCGAAATGGCACCTATGGAAGACCGTTCGCAAATCATGGTTCGTACGTCGGCTCCCGAAGGTGCTACCTACGAATTTATCCGCGATTATACAGATAAAATTTCAAATATCGCTGACAGCGTAGCGTCAGAACGCGTTTCGAATATCAGCATAGTGCGAAGCGGATGGGCGATGGTGCGACTAATTTTGCCTGATATCGACAAACGAGAACGTACCCAAATGGAGATTGCTGATGAATTGACCAAAGCTGTACGGCCGGAAACAGAAGCGCGTGCATTTGTTCAGCAGTCTTCCACTTTCGGCGGAAGACGTGGAGGAATGCCTATCCAGTACGTACTTCAAGCGCCAAACATTCAGAAACTGGAAGAATTTATTCCTCTGTTTATGGACGAAGTGAACAAAAGTCCATTTTTCCAAATGTCTGACGTGAACCTGAAATTTACCAAACCGGAAACCCGGATTTTGATTGACCGCGACAAAGCGGCTCTTCTTGGCGTGAATACGCGTGAAATTGGGCAAACACTGCAATATGCTCTGAGCGGTCAGCGGATGGGTTATTTTTACATGAACGGTAAGCAGTATCAGATTTTGGCAGAAATTAATCGTCAGCAACGAAATACACCACTTGACTTGAAGTCCATTTACATCAAAAATTCTTCTGGTCAAATGATCCAGATGGACAACTTAGTTCAACTGGAAGAAACTGTGGCTCCTCCGCAACTTTATCGTTACAACCGTTTTAATTCAGCGACTGTTTCGGCCGGATTAGCTCCTGGATATTCGCTTGGGCAAGGTATAGACGAAATGGACCGCATTGCCAAAGCTACGCTGGATGAGACTTTCCGTACGGCTCTGGAAGGTGAAAGCCGGAATTTCCGGGAGAGTTCATCGAGCTTACTCTTTGCATTTATGCTTGCCATTTTACTGATTTTTCTAATCCTTGCGGCGCAGTTTGAAAGTTTCAAAGACCCATTTATCATCATGTTGACCGTACCACTGGCCATCGGCGGAGCGCTCTTATTTATGTGGATTTCAGGTGTTACCATGAATATTTACAGCCAGATTGGGCTGATTATGTTGATTGGTTTGGTGGCGAAAAACGGAATTTTGATTGTGGAATTTGCTAACCAGCGTCAAAACACGGGTATGGATAAGCTTGATGCCATTCAAGGTGCTTCTATTCAGCGTTTGCGCCCCATCTTGATGACGAGCGTTTCTACAATTTTAGGTTTGCTTCCACTCGTTTTTGCATCGGGTGAAGGCGCCAACGGACGAATTGCGATGGGTGTTGCCGTGGTGGGTGGTATGCTGATTTCAACTATGCTGACGCTATTTATCGTCCCGGCGATGTATATGTATATTTC
>CAZIRA010000156.1:0-1352 GCA_964541615.1 uncultured Paludibacter sp. | reverse complement strand
TTTTTCTCAGCAAAAAATGGATTTGGAAGAATGTCTGCGCATCGGATTGGAGCAAAACTTCGATATTCGCTTGCGAAAAAATGCGCAACAAATTTCGGATAATAACGCCACAACCGGCAATGCAGGTATGCTTCCTACGGTGGATTTGAACAGCAGTTTCAATACGACGGCTGTAAGCGGTAGCGACCAGTTTCCGGCTAATGGAAGTGAAAAAATCAGCACACGAGGTTCACATACCGAGACGCTGAATGCAGGTGTAAATCTGAACTGGATGCTTTTTGAAGGTTTCAGAGCTCAAACGAGCTACAAAAAATTGCAAGAATTGCAAAAAATGGGAGAACTGAACACACAAGTGGCAGTGGAGAATTTTATTGCCGATCTTTCTGCTGAATATTACAATTTCGTGCAACAAAATATCCGTATGAAAAACCTGCGTTCTGCCGTTAGACTATCAGCCGAACGACTACGGATTGTGGAAGCACGTTATCAAATCGGAAATATGTCGCGATTGGATTTGCAACAGGCACGCGTGGATTTTAACACGGACAGTTCCCGATTGATGAATCAATACGAGTCACTCAATTCATCGCGTATTCGATTGAATGAACTGATGGGAAATACGGATGTAGATCGTCGATTTTCGGCTTCCGACACGGCAATAAATGTAGCAAATTTTCCCGAGAAAAGTGAATTTCAAGACAGGATTTTCACCGATAATATTCTAATGAAACTTTCTGAAAAAGACAAAGCTATCAGCGAATTGGATTTGAAAACAGCTCAAAGTCAAAACTACCCTTATCTCCGACTAAATGCGGGTTACGGGCTTTCGCACTTTAACTATAACCGTGGAAATCTTGATAAGCAGAATACGTGGGGACCGAATGTAGGACTGACGCTTGGTTTTCGGATTTTCGATGGATTTAATAAATCACGTGAGCAGAAAAACGCACAAATTCAGATTGAAAACCGTCAGCTTGAAAATGAGCAGTTGAAGCTTTCGCTCAACAGCCAGTTTACCAATATCTGGTTGGCATACCGAAATAACCTGGAGGTGCTTGCACTCGAAAAAGTGAGTTTGGAAAATGCACGGCTCAATCATGAAATTGCGATGGATCGATATAAACTTGGAGATCTTTCGGGCATCCAACTTCGTGAAGCACAAAACAACCTGCTTCAAGCCGAAGAACGCCTAATAACAGCCGAATACAGCGCAAAATTATACGAAATTTCACTGATGCAGATTAGTGGAAGGATTGGGGAATACTTAAGCCCCTCCAAACCTCTCCAAAGGGGAGGTTTTTAAAGTTCAAAATTGCGGGAGCTATTAGCAATTCCCGATAGTCGTTTTTTGC
>CAZIRA010000155.1:1729-5724 GCA_964541615.1 uncultured Paludibacter sp. | reverse complement strand
ATAAAATTAGCTTCAATTCTCACCATTCAGGGCGCTTATGAAATCGGTACGCTGGCAGATGTACGGGCGGCTGCACATCTTGGAACTTTCAAAGGTGTATCTGTGGGTGGCACCTATCACATGTCGGATGGCTTAAGGAATGGAAAGACCAGATTCATTGTTGCTGAAACACGCGACAAGACGTACTTCTACAAAGGCTACTCTGATTATCGCTCCATTTTCGGTCCCTCGGTTGATTTGATGGCGGGTGTGTTTCAGGATGCCGGTTTCTATGGACGCCTGCAGGCCGGATTTGAATGGCAGACACACTCAAGGGCTTATTACAAAGGATACAAAGCTATGAGAAACGGTATTTCAACTATAAAACTGCAGGCTGTTGCGGCCTCGCTGGCAATGGCTGAATACCACAACGGCGCTCAGGACTACGTTCGCCGACTGGGTTTAGGCGGTGTGGCGGGGATAAACTACGATTTAAGACCCTGGAGAAGGGTAACTATGTTTGGCGGAGTCGATTTGGGCTATATGGTGCTCCCGGGAGTGGAAAATGATTTGACCAACGGCATAGAAAATTCAAAAGGACATCCGATACTGGAAATAAAGATTGGAGCTTCAGTAAAACTTTAAGAAGAAAAAAAGGTTTGAATCATAAAATTAAAAGAACAATGAAAAAAAATCATCTTCTATCAATCATTCTCACAGGATTATTCATTTTATCATCCTGCGAAACCGGGGTAACTCCGCCCGACGACCCGAATGATCCGACGAGTCGGTTTGAAATTGCGCAGGTGCTAAATACTAATTCGGCTTTCGAAAATGTTTGGGATACTACTATGGATGTTCGTACAATGAATACAGGAGTTACGGGCAGACTTGGTATTAGTGATTTTACAGTGGATGCAAAAAATCAAATGCACTTTGTATTTTATCAAATACTTCCTTCGCAACAATCAACTTTCTACGAAAGCTACCGCCGTACGTGGGATTTGACCAATAAGAAAATCATTCCTCAAAATCCGTTAGCTTACAAAGAAAAAAATATTACGCGCAATTTATATAATTACCAGGCCGAAAAAGAACTTGTATTTGAACTTTATAAGCCATATACCAATTACTATGTGGCCGCAATAGTCACATCAGAGGGTGATGGTGGAACTTCTTACAATAAAGTTTACTTTCAGGGCGATGTGAGTATGACTGTGGCACAGCCATTTTATCCATTGTCAAGACTCGAACTTGGATATGAAAACGTGGTGGGCCAAAGCACTTATTTTCAGTCGGTTATTTTCAGGAGTTTGAATAAGAAAAATGACGATGATTTTAATTACAAATTCACCAACGTGAGTATGGATTATGCCATTTTTCAGTACATGGTGCCCGGTGTGCAAACATATCACCTGCTTTGCGAAGCAAGAACAAGCGGGCCAAGCATCTATTTCGGATTTACAAGCAAGAATGAGATTCAAGCTATAGAATTCACTGAAACTGGAAATTTCGGCACCACCAGTTTGACCGGCACCAAAGGAAAAATTGTAGCTACTGTAAACTGGACGCCTTATGTAACCTGGGTAACACAGGCGTTTGTATATCCGGTTTATAATTTTGGGAAAACTATCCGTCATTATAGCCCCGATGGCAGTATCATGAGCTTTGCATTGAACAAATTTGATACCGACAGATATTCCACCTTTGTTTATAACTTTAACACAAAGGCGTTTACAAAAGTGCTGGAGGATGTATCGCTGAAGTATGGCGACATAAATTCCAGCGATGTGGATATTGACCAGGAAGGCAATATTTACTACACAGGATACGCCGACAGTGGCAAAAATAAAGAAGGTGTATCGGTTTATAAAATTTCGGCTGATGGAAACCACACCCTTGTAGGCAATGATAATTTCTTAAAATTCGGACAAGTTATAAAGCTAAAACACTTACACGGGAAGCTGTATTTGTGCGTTACCGGGAAGAAAACAGGATACGACACCCATCAAATCAGTTTTATAAGAACAAAATAACAATTTAAATCAGCGCCCCCAATTCCCAAAAACTATTTCCCAATTCCTCACACTTTCAGAAAAAAACACTGGAAGGGAGTGATAAGAGAAAGTGTAAAAATACGAATAGAAAAAAGGGTTAGTAGCGCTACTTTATCACAATGAAAACAAATCATCTTCTCTCCATCATTCTCACAGGATTATTCGTTTTTTCATCCTGCGAAACCGATTTAACGCCGCCCGACGACGTTGATAACACAACAGATCCGCTGGCAGTAATAAATCTTCTTCACGATGGAGCAGCGTGGGAAACCGTTTACGATTCCATGATGCTCGTTCCCTCATTAGTAGGCAGAGAAAATTTTTCCACAGCCGGGATTTCCGATTTTACGGTAGATACAAAAAACCGCCTCAACATCGTTTTCTGGCATGCGTGGCAAAGTCAGCAGAGTGTACTGTACACTAGTTTTAGAAAAAGTATCAATTTGACGACCATGAAACCCGCCGATTTGGGCTTAACCAGCGTCGCCATGTTTCTGTACAGTAAGCCAATTGATAAAAACCCGCCATACTTCGAATATGGAGTATCTTATTACACCTTGATGTTGGAAGCCTACAAGCCTTACACTAACTTCTATGTGGATGGTTTTCAGCACTATAAAAATGGAATGAAGAATTACTTAATGAAAGTACAGGCTGCGAATGAAGAGTCTGGTGTTAATGATTTCAGAGAGTATCAATCAGGTGATTTTGATATGGCTTTCCGAAATCCGACTGTTAACTTAGGTAATCGGGGTATTTTTACTTTTGGAGCTAATATGGCAAACGAAAGCTCAAATTACGTGGGAACAATTCATCAACACTACCTTTATTTGGAATCGGCTGCCACCCATGGCGGATTGACCGAGCCGCGCACCGATGGTACCGGCGTTGCTATCGAATTCAGGGCTGACGAGCTGGAAGCCACTACGCTGGAGACCGGATTTGGCACTCACCCGAACACAAATATTAAATGGATGATAAACAGGACTTCTGTGGCAAAATTGCCATTAACCAACCCATTGGAACTGCCCATTAAAACACACCGCCATTACTCGGTAGATGGAAATATACTTGCTTTTTATATTTATGAAGAAAAAAAAGATAAATATTCTACGTTTGTTTATAATTTCAGCACTAAAGAACTAACACAAAACCTTAATAATGTAAGCATTGAATATGGCAACAAGGAGGCGTCGGATGTAGATCTGGATGAAGCCGGCAACTTGTATTACACCGGCTACGCCAAAAACGGGAGTGATAAAACAGGTACTTCGGTCTATAAAATATCGGCTGGCGGTGCAAGTTCACTCGTTGGGTCGGATGGATTTTTGAAGTACGGCACACCTGTAAAATTAAAGTATCTGCACGGAAAAGTCTATCTCGGAGTAGTGGGCACAAGACCCGAAACAGGTTACAGACAAATAACTGTTTTGAGGCAGAAGTAGAAGAACGAATTTATGGGCACCGCTATTCTATTTGGTGTTGCTGTTAAGACACATGCATAGAAATATCGAAAGTGCTCCATGCCTTAAAAAAAGCCAGCGGCATGAGGCTGAGGCAACAACATAATAAGTTTTCAAACTTAAACTGAACTTTATCCACTGTATGATAGTTTGTTATAAATATAAAACCATGTCGTTAAGTTAAGCCTGAACTTCATACTTTCTGTTGAGAGCACGAAATTTCAGGTATTCAGGTTACTTTGTTTCTCATATGTTTTTGTAAAATTAAATGAACACAAATGAAAAGAATTTTATTATCAATCGCACTATGTGGTATTTTAACTACAGCAAACACCCAATCGTTCCAATTAGTAAAAAACCTTTACGACCAAACAGAAAGTTTGCTCTATGATTATGATGCCGGAATGACCTACTTTAATGGCAAACTGTACTTCACTTCCCATTACGGCGACATTGTGGTGTCGGATGGCACATCGTCGGGAACTCAGATTGTTTC
>CAZIRA010000155.1:0-1629 GCA_964541615.1 uncultured Paludibacter sp. | reverse complement strand
ACCCGTACAACCAGTGGATTTTTCAATTATTCGGTTGATATTGTGCAGCCTATCGGGAATGACTTTCTATATATGGGCGACTATTATAACCACGCCATTTACAGATACAACAACGGAGCTAACACTTTAGCAAACACTCAATTTACAAGCACTTATGACAATTTGCTGAGCACGCCAATCGGAACCTTTGCCATTGGTACAAACTCAACTTATGGCTACGAACTCTGGAAATGGAGTGATACAGCCTCCGACATCAACGAATTAAACGAGAATAGTGATGTGAAAATATTTCCAAATCCTGTCAGGAATATTATGAATATTGAATTGAGTAGTGATGCTAATATGAAGATATTGAACAGTGTGGGAGCAACAGTTTTTACCCGAAAACTAAACTCCGGCAACAACAGTATTGATGTAAGTTACTTAACAAATGGCGTTTATTATTTAACCGACAATAAAGGCAGTGTGTGGAAGATTATCAAAAATTAAAATCCAACTATGGATGGTTTTAATTTTTTGATTTGACTAACTGTAAAAAAAATATAAATTACAATACAAATGATAAAAGCATGATTATTTGGTTTACACTCATATCATTTGTGGGGATACTTGTCACCGTTTTTTTTCTATATCGTGCAATGAAATACAAACAGCAGGCAAGAATCGCTTCTTTGCAGTTGAAGCATCAGGAAGAATTGACCAAATCGATCCTGGATACGGAAGAAAATGAGAAATCGAGAATTTCTGCTTCCCTGCACGACGGACTCGGGCAGTTGCTGAGCGTGATTAAAATGAACCTGCAGTACATGCAGTCGCAGGTTATTTCTTTCGACGAAAAAGTGATTCCTACTTACTACAAAACACTGGCATTAGTAGACGAATCTGTGAAAGAGCTCCGGTCGGTATCGCACGATTTGATGCCGGGAGTCGTTTTTCGTAAAGGGTTGGCCGTGTCGCTTGCCGAAATTGTGGATAAAATTGACTACAACAGGCTTCGTGTTCATTTGAACGTTGAAGGCATCAAGCCGCAACTGGATTCCAACATCCAGCTTATGGTTTACAGAATTATTCAGGAATGTATCAGTAACGTGATAAAACATGCCGATGCAACGAAATTAGATATTTCGCTTATTCTGGAAAACGATTTTTTGCATGGCACCATCGAAGATAATGGAGTAGGATTCGATAGCGAGAAGGGCACTCCTGCATCAGGGTTAGGTTTCGAGAATATCCGTACACGGATACTATTCCTGAAAGGAGAACTGGATATCAGCAGTCAGCTTGGAAAAGGAACTTTAATAGCATTTCATGTACCGGTAAAAAGGATAGAATTATGACAAAAAAAATCAATATTGCCATACTGGACGATCACCAGATAGTGATCGACGGCTTAAAATTGCTTCTTGAAAATGAGCCGAATATGAGCGTAGTTCTTGAAAGCACAAACGGATTTAAACTTCTGGAAAAATTAAAAAAGTTTCCGGAAACAATAGACATTTTGCTTTTGGACCTGATGATGCCCGAAATTGACGGCTACGAAACGGCTTTGATGCTTCAGAATGATTTTCCGGAAATAAAAGTAATTATTCTTTCGATGAATAACGATGGGAAAATCGTTTCTAATCTCAT
>CAZIRA010000154.1:2322-5727 GCA_964541615.1 uncultured Paludibacter sp. | reverse complement strand
TTTTTAAGTAGTATTTTCATTGGTTATTCCTTTCTATTTTGAAAACATCCAGTAATCGAAATACATGATTCTTCCCGGTTTATCGGATTTGAAAACAAAATACAGGTCTTGCGTTCCGGTAACTTTCTCAATATCGGTACTCACCACTTCCCAACGGTCGTCACCGCCTGTAATCGGTACTCTTATCGTTCCAATAAGCTTTTCATCCTTGCTTCCGAGGCGGATTTCCATTGTCACACCTCCGTTGATGGTTGTGCCTATGCGAGCTGAAAATCGGGATGCTCCCTGAGTTCCAAAATCAACGCCTTTAACTTTTGTGTATGCGTTATTCTGCATCGCATTCACAAATACGCCCACCTGCTTATTCTGAGAAGCTTTTACTCCTTCGGAAAAAGCGATGGTTTCTGCTTCGTTTTTTCTGTATGGATTCAAAGTTTCCAGTCCGCTTTGGATTCCTTCGGTCATTTTCATCGGCTGTATCGTTCCATCTTTGTTGAATTTGACTTCTTCCACGCACACCGAGCGGTTGAAACCGTGCCCGCCGGGAAGTGCTCCGTTGTGGTAAAATAGGTAGGTTTTCCCTTTGTAATCAATGATTCCTGGATGATTGGTGAAACTTCTGCCTTCAGTAGGCATCAGCATTCCCTGATTTTTCCAGGGTCCTTTCGGACTTTTGCCGGTTGAATAACCCAAATGTTCGGGAATGGGTCCGCCACCCCAAAGCAGGTAGTACATGTCTTTCCGCTTGTAGAGCCAAGGTGCTTCCTCGTACAAAGTCGGTCGGTCTTTCACATTTCCTTCCCTTTTTCCAAAAGATTCTTCGGTCATTGGAACCCGTACAATATCATTTTTAAAAGAAATCATATCTTCGTTCAACTCCACGTAGTAGCAGTTCGGATTTCCCCAGTAGAGGTACGCTTGTCCGTCATCGTCAATGAATACGGTGGGGTCAATATCACCGTGACCGCTTTGCACCAGCGGTTTTCCGAGCGGATCGTAGAAAGGTCCGTAAGGACTATCTGCAACAGCCACTCCAATCGCAGGGCGGTTATTTAATCGGGATGTAACTGGCACGTACATGTAAAATTTTCCGTCTCTCTCAATGCATTGTGCCGCCCAAGCATCACCCTTTGCCCATGAAAAATCAGAGTATGAAAGTACCACGCCGTGATCAGTCCAGTTGACCATGTCGGTAGTAGAATAAAGTTTCCAGTTATTCATCACAAACCAGGAGGAATTGTCCTCGTCGTGGCTGGTGTAGAGATACAGTTTGCCATTGTACACCATCGGTGCCGGATCGGCAGTGTACATGGTTTGAATAATTGGGTTCTGAGCATTCGAAAGCACCAAAACCATCAAAAACACAACGGCTGATATTACTTTATTCTTCATCATTTTGCAGCTTTTTTAATTGTTTGTGAAAACAACCCTATAGGTCTTTACAACTCCGTTGTAATCAAATTCTACTTTTGCTGTTCCTGTTGCAGAATTAGCCTGCGTTACTTTTATTTTCACATCGTTATTGTCAGCTGATGCCGTCAAATTAGGTATGACTGACGTTTCAGCAGGGAGTTTATAGGTTGCTTCGTAAATATCGTACCCAACAATACCGTTTTCATTGGTAGATCTAACGGGTGTTTTCGGCAAATCAATCTTTTGTCCGTTCACAGAAATAGAAACAGTCGGTACAATAGGACGCTCAATTTTATTTTTCTTTGAGCTGAAACCAAGTCCGCTTAAATCGAACAGTTCTTCCGATCCATCGCCTTCTGCAACTAAAAATATCGCGTGTTTCTTTTTCAATTTATCTACTGATTTAGAAACATTTACAGTATATTTTGTTACGTTCTGTTTCGAATTAGCAGGGACAATAATTTCACCTATCTTTTTCCCTTTCCAAGTATCGTTGTCCCAAGGACCGTCTAACCACACATTTATTTTGAAACTTTTTGAAGTTTTGGGAGTGAGAAACAGGTTGAATGCTGTTTTATTTCCTCTTTTGGTTCCTTTGAAAGCATTAAGACCTTTGGTAGCTTTTTTAAGTCCTCCAAATCCAAAGTATTTATACCCGATAATATGGCCGTTTTTCACATTTGTTATCGGCATGTGATTATCCCAAATATCCCATGAATCTTGCTGAATGCTGACATCGGAAAGGTAGCTTGCATAGCCTGCAGAATAATATTGGTACGGATCAAGTCCGTAGATATGAAAGCCTTCCGACGTAATTTCAGCACCCGTGTATTCTCTTCCCTGGTTGTCTTTTGCTGTCCAAATTTTATTTTTTGCATAAGGATCATATGCTCTGATTACTGCGCTACCGCCTTCTGCTACTGGTTTTTCATCCCATTCTATCGTAATCGGAGCTACCACTGCCTGACGTGCAAAACCGAAATTCCTTGGTGGTTTATGATAAAACACGTACCATTGGCCGTTAATATTTTCGATGCTGCCGTGCGTGTTGTGGCCACCGCTAGTGGTCTGCAGTCCCGTGCCGTCCTGATTCAAAACAGGTCCCCGCGAGTCAACCAAAACGCCACCGCTTTTCCATGGTCCGAGCGGTGAATCGGCAACCGCATAACGCAACGATGAATTCGTACTTCCTAATCCGTATTCAGGTCCGGAATAACCGCTGAAAACCGTGATGTATTTGTTCCCAACTTTCCGGATGGAAGATGCTTCAAAGAAATTGAAATTTTTCGGATCTTCATTAGCGTATAATTGGGGATATTTTGTTCCTTCAGGGTCTCGGATAACACCATATCTGGCACTGGATGGCAGGAAATATGGAATAATTTCTGTACCGGGACGGAGTGAATACATTGTTTTTTGGTCTAATTCGGCTGCTAATGAACGTTGAAAACCCCAATAAGCGTAAGCTCTGAAACCAATTTCATAATCAGGATCGTTTGGATCCGTGATGTAATCAACGTAAATGGCCGGGTCAAAACCGAGAATACTGCCGGGAAGCGTTCTTCTTCCATCTTCGGTAAGATTAATGGGCTTAAACGGACCATCAGGACGACTTCCTTTGGCTACCATTGCTTCTCTTTGAGGACCGCGGCTGTGTGGATAAAGGTAATATTCTTTGGTGCCGTCTTTTCTTTTCACCTCTACCAAATCTGGTGCGTACATCACATCCCATTGGTTATCAATAAAATATGTAAAAACGGGACCTTCATCGCGCCAACTTGACAGATCTTCTACCGGCGCAGACCAAATACGTATATCGGGTCCGCAATAGCTATTTACACGCAAATCGTGCGAACCGATGATGTAAGCCCGGTATTTCCCCGGACTGTCGGGATCTTCAAATACGCGTGGTTCTCCGTCAGGCAGGTGCTCCCAAAGCGGTAAATAGGGATTTCCTATTGATTTATGGACAAATCTTTCTGATGGATTTTT
>CAZIRA010000154.1:0-2222 GCA_964541615.1 uncultured Paludibacter sp. | reverse complement strand
TCCACGACTACCTTTCTTGAGTTGCCAAAATCATACGTGGCCGGCTGAGACCAATAATTGTTTTCATCAAAAACTCTGAAAGAAACACTGCTCTTGTTATCGTTGTCGAGTTCAGCAATGAGGTATTTATATTTTGACAAATCTACTCCTTTGTTATACCACCATCCTCCAAAGCCCCATTGTCCGGTAACTAAGGTTCGCGTTTCCTCGTCGAACGTTCCTTGAGCAAAAATAGATGGATTAAACAACTCTTTAGTCAGAGGAAAGGTAGTTGAGTAAACAGTAAAGCTAATCTGTTTACTAACTCCTGTTGAAGGTGTAAATGTGGCTGTTATGGTAGCTAATCCATCTTTTAATGCTATCAACCTTCCATTCTCATTTATACTTACAACAGATTGGTCTGAAGTTGTGAAGATAGTTTTTGATGTAACCGGCAAAGATGTTCCGTTGTTGTAAATGGCATTTACAATCAAATACCTGTCTCCTCCGGTTAACATTGTCAAGCTTCCGCTCACGCCTACAACTTCTATCTTTGCTAATTCACTTTCCGTTACCGAATCCTCTTTACCTGATGCATATTCTTTATACCAGTGGAATGTTGGCCACACACAAGCTTCAGGATCATTCAGGAAAGTGTAATTTCCAGCTGTTCCTGCAATATCATTAAACTCAGCAAGGCGATGACATTCGGTAAAAATCAACCAACTCACATTCCCTGTTATGTCTGCGATATATTTAAAATTAGCTCCAAAACCAGGACCTCCTACCACTCCGGTAAAACTTTTGCCCCATGATGCTTCATATTTTTTGGGTGCCCAATCCATTTCAGTGACCATGATAGGAGCAATATCTGCTACGGGTTTCACCTGTGCATTCCACCCACGCTGAAAACTCTCATATCCTCCTCCCATCGAACCTCCCAACTCCGGACTTGCCTCTTCGGTATCGCTACCGTACCATCCCGGATATGCGTGAACAGCATAACCAATATTTGTTCCTTTAACCGGATTATTAGCAAATCCACTGAAAGAAGACTGGTAGGCCAGCCCCGGTACCCAAATTATATTATCGGCATTTGACCGAATCTTATCAACAATGCTTTGACAGAATAATTTCATCTGATCAAAGTGCCCCTGTCCGCTACTTGCATACGTACCATTTGGTCCCAATATATTTATAGGCTCATTAGCCAGTTCAAACATTATATCGGAGTTATTTTTGATTTTAGGATGTTTTGACACTATATCCCATACTAACTCAAGAAATTTATTGTAATCATCTCCCGGCGCAATTTTTCCCGGACTTACACCCGGGGGACGAAATACTACATATAACCCTTTGCTGATTGCATATTCAGCCATTGGAACAAACACTTCGTCCAGGTATTTCTTGAACCGCTCCTGAGAAAAACGTTCATGCCCCTCATAACGAACAGATGCCTGAGATGGGTCGTCGCTCCAGTACGGATCCATGTGCATTCTCACAAAATTCATCTTCCAACCGGCGTCCATAATGCGGTCAATCATCCTTTTGTTATACGTTAAACATCCGGATACGCTATAATTACTCCATGCATTTTGGTTGAAAAACGGACTATATGTTTGCGCAAATCCATGCAGGGTAATGTTTTTTCCCGACTCATTTTTAAGGAAACGACCGTCAACATGTAATTTTGGAAGTTTATTTTTAGATACCACAACAGGTGTTTCTTCATCTGGTTTTGGAGGTGAAGGATTCTCCGGGTTAGGTATATCTTCTGAACATCCTGCACACAAAATACAGAATAACACAAAAACAAACAGTTTATTTTGAATCTTTTTCATGTTTTAATTAAAGCTGATGTAAAACGGTCAAAATCAACGCTAACAACTGTAATTCTTATTAAGCAATTAAATAGTTTATAACATCATGAAAACAACATTCTCTGAAAACAACATTCTCTGTAGTGTCGTTAGCAACGGGTTTAGTTTCTATTATCTATTTTTTGGGAAAAATAATCCGATAATTCCCACTCAAATGCATAAAAGCAAATAACCGCAACAATCCATCGTAATAAGCATCGAAATATCCGTCATCGTACGGTTCATGTTTCGCCTTCCAGAACTCATCGACAAACTCTCGGCTCATTTTATTCTTTGCAGCCAATGAAACTGCAGCGGATGTTGCTACCAAGCCCAGCGAGTGGCGCAATGCCTTGTGTTCGCCTGCCGGGAGAACTTCTT
>CAZIRA010000153.1:0-5855 GCA_964541615.1 uncultured Paludibacter sp. | reverse complement strand
CGCAGAAAGATAAAAGTAAATAGAATCATGAAACTCGAAAAATTTAATAAGATAATCTTTTTAATTAATATTTTGCTGGTATTTTTCAGTTTGAATGCTTTCTCAGCCGAGAAACCAGCAAAAAAAATCACTGTTGACTTGAACGGAACAGGAGATTTTACTTCGCTTCAGGAAGCAATTTTTTCAGTGCGTGCGTTTGATCCTGCCGGAAGCACTCTGATATTTGTGAAAAATGGAATTTACAAAGAAAAAATTGTTATTCCGGATTGGGTGTATGATGTAGTAATCATGGGTGAAAGCCGCGAAAATACGATAATCACCTTTAATGACCATGCAAACATCAATAATATGGGTACTTTCAGAACCTATACGCTTCAAATCAGAGGGAATAACATTACCCTTGAAAATTTGACCGTTGAGAATAATGCTGAACCATTGGGACAAGCTGTAGCATTGCACACAGAAGGAGATAAACTTGTTTTCAAAAACTGCCGTTTTCTCGGCAATCAAGACACACAGTATCTGGGCGGCGAGGGGAACAGGCTCTATTTCAAAGACTGCTACATCGAAGGAACTACCGATTTTATTTTTGGCGGAGCTACAGCCTGGTTTGAGAAATGCGATATTTTTTGCAAAAAAAACTCTTACATAACAGCAGCCAGTACTCCAAAAAACAAAGAATTTGGTTTAATTTTCAATAAATGTAAAATTTCAGTAGATGAAAACGTTACTTCCATGTACTTAGGAAGACCCTGGAGAGCATATGCAATGACGGTTTTCATGAATTGTGATCTTCCAAAAGAAATAAATCCAGCCGGATGGGAAAACTGGCGTAATCCTGAAAATGAAAAAACAGCACGTTACGCAGAATATAAAAACTACGGCGAAGGCAGTAATATTTCCGGACGGGTAAACTGGGCGAAAATCTTAACAAAAAAGGAGGCCCGAAAAATTACCCTGAAGAATGTGCTGGGTGATTTTTCAAAAAACATTTAACTTCCTCATTGTTTGAATTGTGTACGAACACAAAAAAATCTTAAAATATTAGATTTGCTTACTTATTATTACTATTTTTACCAGAAATAAATATAAACAACCAAAAAAACAACAAATTTATCAACAATTAAAATTCAATTATTATGAAGAAAATTTTACTTTTAGCTTTAGTAGTGATTTCACTCAATGGATTTGCGCAAACAAACAAAACCTGGAATTTCAGTGAATCTCCGTTCGGTGCCGATGGAATGACAGGTATTGATTTCAAAAAAACAAATGTTATTGATGGATTAACAATTGGTTCGACAGAAGCATCTCCATTTGCAATTGATGCAAACAACAAGACTCTAAATGACATTAAGTACACTCATCGCCTTAAATCTGGTGGTGGAGGTTCTCCTGCTGAAGGATCAAAAATTCCTACAACAAGATATTTAAAAATTGACGTAGCAGGAAATAGTACAATCAACATTGCAATGATGTCTTCAAGCAGTTCAGCTGAACGCGTATTGGTAATTGTCAATACAGATGAAACCTATTCCGCTACAATTCCAAGTATTTCAGGATCTGCTCTCGCCAACTATACGCACGAATATGTGGGTGGACCAACATCACTTTATTTCTATTCTGAAAACAGTGGTATTAATTACTACTCATTTTCTGCTACCAATTTAGCTACTTCTTCCGTTAACACCATCGACGCAAACAAAACCATTGTCAGCCAAAAATACTACGATGTTTTGGGTCGTGAAATCCAAAATAATTCAAGAGGACTGGTGATCAGAAAAGTAACTTACGATGATGGCACTTCAGCTTCTCTGAAAACTTATATCAGAACAGAAAGATAATTACTAAAGTTCAACCAATGGTAATCTTTTCAGGTTATCATTGGTTGTTGTTTTTTTTTTTTTTGAATAATCAACAATTTCCACAGCCACTTGATGAAGATACATCACTTCATATTTATCAGCATCATTTTCTTCTTACCTCAAATCGCTGTTTCTCAGAAAGTAAAAGTTGAGTTTATCAGACACGACTCCAAATCTCAACTTGACGTACTTATAAACGGAAATTATTTTACCTCATTTATTTACTCGGATACACTCAAACGTCCCTGTCTTTATCCAATAAAAACTCCATCCGGAATTGAAATTACACGAGGTTATCCGCTGAATCCCAGGCCATATGAAAGAATTGACCATCCGCATCACTATGGTCTTTGGTTTAATCACGGCGATGTAAACGGACTCGATTTCTGGAACAATTCATTTGCCGTAAAACCGGAACTAAAGCACAAATACGGTACAATCCGCTTAAAAAAGATAACGAAGTTCAGCAATAAGAAAGGCAGACTTGTCACCTTTTCCAATTGGCTGGACAATAACAATAACCTGTTAATGATAGAAAAAGCCACCTATATTTTTGGTGGAAATATGGATGATTTACGTACGGTCGAACGCATAACTGAACTTACCGCAATTTGCGAAGTAGTTATGAACGAAAGCAAGGAAGGCATGTTCGGACTCAGGGTTGATAAAGCTTTTGAGGCTCCATTTGATAAACCTGTAAAACGGCTGGATGAAACGGGAACAATAGCTGAAACTCCTTTTGTGAATAACGACGGCGTAAATGGATTGTACAGAAATGCGCAAGGTGCCAAAAGTGAAAGCGGAGTTTGGGGTAAACGTACGCCCTGGGTGGCTTTGACAGCAGAAAAAGAGAGTGAATTGATCACAATCGTAATGATTGACCACAATAAAAATCCATTTTTCCCGGCTTGGCCTCACGCAAGAGAATATGGTCTTTTTGCGCTTAATAATCTCGGCGGGAAGACAATGGATAAAACTTCAGAATCACCGAAAATTGTTTTGAAACCAAAACAGAAAATTGTTTTTAAGCACAAATTAATCATTGGAGGCAATTTGAAAGATGATCAGATTGAATCCATGAAAAAGGACTTTTGGGCTCGCTGAATTTCTCGTAATTCCTTTTTTTCAAAACGAAAAATATAAAAATATCTCAACCTTAACTATTTATCTTACAAATTGAATTTTTCGCAATGACTAAAAATATCTTTACAACGGCAATTATTATGATGCTTAGCATCATTTCTGTCTTTTCTCAAACTGTGACAGTAACTGAGGCGGGCGGTTGGCTTGAAAGTGCTTTTGTGAAATGGGAGCCTGTGGAAGGCGCTCAAAACTACAATGTGTATTATTCTGGTGCTGGTATCGTCGACAAGAAGATTGATAATCAGCTGATAAGAAGTTACGGAACTTACTTTAGAGCCGATGTTTTAGGATTGTCTGCCGGTGAGTATAAACTGAGGATTGTACCAGTTATATCAGGAACTGAAGTTGATGGAACTGAAACTGCTGCGCTTACTGTTCTTCCACAAGACCGCACCGGATTTGCATTTGCCAACGGCAGGGTTCCGGGTGCTTACAAAGCGGATGGAACACCTAAAGACGGTGCTGTGTTTATTTACATCACGGAAAATAACAAGAATTCAGTTTCGATGACTGTCACAGGTGCCAACTCAAATCCATGCGTAGGATTACAGGAAATTCTGGATGGTTTCAAAAAAGGAAACGACACCCGTCCGCTCATTGTCAGACTCATCGGACAAATCACCGATCCCGACTATATGCTGAATGGCGATGTAGTGATCGAAAACAAAAATAATGCATCAAGTTATATTACGCTCGAAGGAGTAGGCGACGATGCAGTAGCCGATGGCTGGGGACTTCGCATTAAAAATGCAACCAACATTGAAGTTCGAAATATCGGTTTTATGAACTGTAACAGCAGCGAAGGTGACAATGTAGGTTTACAGCAGGACAACACGCACATTTGGGTTCATAATTGTGATATGTTTTACGGCAATGCCGGTTCGGATGCAGACCAAATTAAAGGCGACGGAGCGCTGGATTGCAAACGGTCAACCTTTGTGACATTCTCATATAATCATTTTTGGGACAGTGGAAAGAGCAATCTAGTTGGTCTCAGCGAAGGTGCAGATCCGGGACTATTCATTACATTTCATCACAATTGGTACGACCATTCCGATTCTCGCCATCCGCGCGTTCGATATTACTCAGCTCACGTTTACAATAATTACTACGATGGAATTGCGAAATACGGAGTAGGTTCCACACTGGGATCTTCAGTATTTGTTGAAGGCAATTATTTTCGAAACTGCAAACGACCGATGATGATTTCGATGCAGGGAACGGATGTTTGGAGCGAGTCAAAACAGGCTAACGATTATGGAAATGTTCCCACTTTTTCAAGCGAAAATGGCGGAATAATCAAAGCATACAACAACCATTTTGACTACACAAACGGTCAGCCTCGGTTTGTTGCATACGGAGATCCGAATCCTGCCTACAATATTGCCGGAAAAATCAGCTCTACAGTAGATTTTGATGCTTACGTTGTCACGGCAAGAGGTGACCAGGTACCTTTAACTGTAAAATCAGTTTACGGTTCGAATACGTATAATAATTTTGACACAGATCAAACATTATATATCAAAAATCTCGTAATTGACGAACCTTCAGTTGCAAAAGAAAAAGTGATGCAGTTTGCTGGTCGTGTTCAGGGCGGAGATTTTAAGTGGACATTTAATAATGCCTTGGACGATACTTCTTACGATGTGATTCCGGCATTAAAATCTGCACTGACAGGTTATAAGACCAAACTGGTGGCAGTTCAGGGCGAGAACTCTTCTTCCACCAGCACTCAAACCCTCACTTCTTCAGGAAATATTAATCAGACTGTGCCGGAAGGTACCGCTATTGCAGAAATTGTATTCACCTGGGGTGGAGATGCCACTGATGCCTCCGTCATAGGATTACCGGCTTCCGGAATTAGTTTTGTGAAAAATTCCACAGCAAAAACGGTTACAATTTCGGGTATTCCAACGTCTACCGTTAACTATACTGTAACAACCTCAGGTTCATCCGGGACTCCGGTTTCTCAGTCTGGAACGATTAGTCTGTCGAATGGAACTTCGTCAGGTGAGATGATTCACAATTTCACGACTGATGGAAAAAACAGCACATTCTACAACATAGTTGGAAATCTATCAACACAATATGGTACCATAACTTATGATGGTCATACACTGACACAGTGCTTGAAAATGGAGTCTTCGACAAACATTTCGTTTACAACAACAGCTGTATCCACGTTAACCCTGGTATTTAACAAAGCATATTCGGGCGATATAAAAATTGATGGAAATACGTATAAACCTGCATCCACAGCAGATGGAGTATTGATAATAAATGATTTGCCTGCAGGTTCTCATTCAATTATCAAAGGAAGTGGCAGTAGTTATTTATTCTATATGAACGTAAAATATTCAACTCTATCAAGTGTCAGGAATAATAAAATTATCGATTTGAAAATACATCCTAATCCGGTAAAAGACAAGTTGTTTGTGACATCTGATATTGATTTTGAAAAGATTGAAATTTATTCAATTGCAGGTCAATTGATAAAACAGATCAACGGAAATGTAAAGAGTATAGATTTAAGAAACATTTCCAACGGTAAATATTTGATAAGGTTCAAAACCAAAAATGGTGTTATTTCCAAAACGATAATTAAAAAATAATCAAAACAGAATTTCTGTTTTCTTTTACACAAAATAATAGTTATAAAATAAGTTTTAATAAAATGAAAAAAACGGCATTTTTGTTTCTAGCTTGCATTTTAACAATCAATCTTTTTAGTCAAAATACGCTTTCCAAATCCTGGGTTTCAGACCTAGGAAACGGCAAATACAAAAATCCGATTTTGCATGCAGATTATTCCGATCCGGACGTGTGCAGAGTAGGGGATGATTATTA
>CAZIRA010000152.1:0-5924 GCA_964541615.1 uncultured Paludibacter sp. | reverse complement strand
GACATCAGACATCAGACATCAGACATCAGACATCAGACATCAGACATCAGACATCCGTCTTCTGTCTTCCGTCTTTCTCCACTCTCAAATCTCAAAACTCAAATTCCCATGGCTTCGCGGGTTCCTTCGTGCACTACTTTATTGTCAAAAGTAACAAGAATAGAGCGTACAATTTCATCGTTCATATCCAGTGAAACTTCACCATCTTTTACCAGATATTTTACAAGATTATAAACATTCTGAGCAAACATCCAGGTAGAGCTTGTTGGAATAAGTCCGGGAATATTTTTAACACCATCGATGGTTACATTGTGGATAACTTCCTTTCTTCCCGGAGGTGTAATTTCACAGTTTCCTCCCTGGTCGATAGATACATCAACGATCACTGAGCCGTTTTTCATCGATTCTACCATTTCCTCAGTAATAAGAATTGGAGCTACTTTGCCCGGAATCAACGCACTGCAAAATACAATATCCATGTTTTTTATTGTTTCTGCAATAATTTCACGCTCTTTTTTAAGCCACTCCTCCGGCAATTTCAAAGCATAGCCGCCATCACCGATTGAGAGTTCTTCCGGAACAGTCGTTTCAATGATTTTTGCTCCAAGGCTTTTAGCCTGCTCGGCAGCTGCAGGACGAATATCCATAGCGTAAGTCACAGCACCTAAACGTTTTGCAGTTGCAAGAGCTTGCAGTCCGGCTACACCGGCACCAATCACCAGCACATTAGCTGGTTTCAACATCCCGACAGCCGTAAACATCTGAGGCATAAACACAGCCAATTCGTTGGCTGCCATCATCATTCCTTTGTATCCGGCGCAGGTACTCATGGAAGTAAGTGCATCCATGTTTTGTGCACGAGAAATACGAGGCACACCGTCAAGCGTCAGCCCAATCACGCCAACTTCCGCCAGATGATTGACCATCTTATGATTTACAGGTGATGCCGGATGGATAAAAGTAATCAGATATTGTCCTTTGTGCATCATATCCACTTCGTGGATGCCAATTTTTTCGTTGAAAAGCGGTTCTTTTACTTTCAGTATTAAGGCTGATTTTTCGAAAATTTCTTTGGGGTTGGTGATGATCTGTGCACCTGCCTCACGATATTGATCATCGTAGAAAAGGGATTTTTCACCTGCACCGGTTTCGACCAATACAGTCATTCCGTCTTGCACAAATTTTTTCACTGTTTCAGGAGTAGCAGATACGCGGGCTTCTCCGGGCATAATTTCTTTTGGAATACCTATAATCATAATATTAGACAATTGTTATTTTGTTATTAAAACTCAGCAAAAATACAAAATAATTGGATTAAATTTCATTTCATCCAAGTTTTTTATCAACAATTCGTGTTATTTTGTCATTTTTCAAAAAAAAGTAAGGAATGGAATATCCTTACAATCAAAAAAAATGGTTAAGATGATAAAAAATTACAAATTTGATGCAAAAAGTTTGAGTGATTTTTTCTTTCCCTGATAAGAATCCTGCGGCACTTTCCAAATTTCATCTTCACAGGAAGAGCAAAAATATATATCTCTCAATCAATTTTATACTTTATAAACTGCCTGATAAATCGTATTTTTGATTTTTTCAAAATTTTCGACAGCAAAATCCAACTTATCGCTCATCATATGAAGGGGAATGTATACTCCGTCTTTCCTGTAGGGAGGCTGTGCATATTCGTTGGGTAAAATTTGAAATCCCAGTCGTTGATAAAACTCAATTCTGCGAGCTCCCCATTCCGACTCATCGGCTTTTTCTACTTCAAGCACAAGGGGCAAATTGGTGGTTTCACGAGCCAGACGGATAACTTTTTCACCCAATTTGTGACCACGAAGCGGAGGTTCGATAGCGATATGTTCTAAAAAAACAAATTCATCAAAAAGCCAATAATGAAAAAAACCAACCAATTCCTTGTTCATCAATACTGCATTGCAATGAAATCGCTCCTCCGCACCCAGTAACTTCCTAAAATCATTCTCAGTATGGCGTTGAGTTTCGGGGAAAGCCTCCAAATACAGCATTACAAGCTCATCGGCATAGTTGTCTTTGTCAGAATTAATTCGAATAAATTCCATATATTACATTCAGTTTTTATTAAAGTAAATTAGTTTAGATGCCAACATACTATCAAATTCAATTACATTATATTTATTTAGTATCAAGTCATCTGATTTATTGAAAAAAACACCTTTTCAAACACAAAAATAGTAAAGAAAAAGAAAAGAACGCACTATCTGTACGTTCTTTTCAACTAATTTTCATTTCTCAAAAATCAGCAACCGCATCCGCAGCCACCTTTTCCGTGGTCGTGGTCATGATCGTCACCGTCGTCGCATCCACAACCACCGCTGCCACAGCCACATCCGCCACCAAACAAGGCATTTAGTTCTTCCTCGGAAGCTTCGCGTACATCAAGTACTTTGCCTTTGAAATGAAGATTTTCTCCAGCCAATGGGTGGTTCAGGTCAACGGTCACATGAGTGGCAGTCACTGAAACTACCTGAGCCTGAAGACGATTACCATCGCTGTCCATCAAAGGCACAACGTTGCCTTCAAACACCATTTCTTCGTCCAATTTCCCATCTACCTCAAACACTTGTCGTTCCAGTTCGATTACTGCTTCGTCGTCGTATTCTCCATATGCATCTTCGCTTGAAATTGAGAAATCAAAGCTTTCGCCTGATTCAAGATTTCTCAGATTTTGCTCAAATTTGGGAAGCATCATACCCACGCCAAAGATAAAATTCAGAGGCTGTTCATGGGTTGCTTTTTCCATTAATTCCAATTCGCCGTTGTCTCCATCGACAAACAGCTCATACTCAGCATTCACTACTGCATTATTCGTAATTTTCATTATTCTATACTTTAATATATTTGATTAAAATTTTTCTAAACTATAAATCCCGACAAGCGAAACTTTGATACCATAAACTTATATATAACCTAATACCAGGTCACATTGTTCATCGAACCACGATTTCCCTGTTTTTCCCATTTCAAATCGGACAGCATGCTGGAATTCACACCGATGCGGAAATTGTAAGTTTTGTAAGGTCCAAAGGGTACAAAATTACCGGTTAATGTCCAACAATGCAAATTTCTGGTCACATTAAAACTCGTGAATGTAAATTGTTTTGCCTCAAAATCATACGATGTCGTTCCGCTGATCTGCCATCCGGGAGTAAGTTGCACGTTTCCCGTGAAATTCAGGTTGTGGGTAAATCTCCGGTTGAATTCCAACTTTTCCTCATCAAATGTAGGCGCATCGCCATACCTCACCGAATAATTGACCGAAAGGCTCCAAGGAATATTGATTTTTTCATACCCATCGTTGTCGGTTTCACCTTTATCCAGCGATTGATTCGTGCCCTGATTCTGCACATTCAGACTGTTACCCCGATTAGGATTGTTCGGATCTTCGTTGAATGCGTTGTTATCATCCCCTTCTTCCCCGTTTCCTTCGCCTTCGTTGTCGCCTTTCTTTTCTTTCCGTTGAAATGTCGCATTATTAAATGTATATCCCCAAGACATGCTTGTTCCCATAAAACGTGGAAATTTACCATTATTCCAGCGAAGCTGGTTCACTCTGCGCAATGATTTTCCGTCCGGACTTAGTGCATTCATATATGGATCAAAAGCACCACTGAGGCTCAGTGTGTAGGATTTTCCCAATTTGATACGCAGATTAGAACTGAAATTTGACCATTTCATGGAGTCAGCCACAAAGTTATATCCACTGCTCACCGAAAATTGTTCAATCAAGCTAACAATTTTTGTAGGTTTTGTGCCGGTGGTATCCTTGCTGTTTTTCATCTTCATTTCCAGGTTGTTGTTCAAGGTAAAGAAGACGTTGCCGGATTTTCCACGTCCCGGTCCGCCGTACATCATCCCTTCAAACTTTGAATAATGCACCTCTTCGGAAAGCATTCTCGTTGGATCTTTCGGATCTACAAACTGGCGCATGTAAGAATCCCAGAATCCCCATTTAGGATCACCAAAATCAGGCGTGTAACCATATCCCACGCTCGGTTCCAGCTTGTGACGGATGGCTTCAATTTTTTCTCCAAAAATTTTCTTGTTTGGAATGTACATACCATAAAGCGTCGTATTGGCAGAAACACTCATGTTGAAGTCGTATGCACGTTTGAATCCTTTTTCTTTAGTCGTCAACACTTGCCGGCTCTCTTCATCCCACGATTTGGAAATGGAGTTCAAATACCACCTTTCTCGGTAGCTGAACGATGGTGATATCGTGATGTAATTCAGCACGTTAAACGATGCTGAAACAGGAATGCTGTGTTGCATACCGTTCCGGTAATCATCTGCCAAGGAAGCTTGGAGAATCATGTTTTCCTTTGCTGTAATACTGTTGGAAAGGTTTCCTGAGTAAGACATCGAAATTTTTTCGTACCAACGGTCAGGTCCCACTTTATTCTTACGTTTGAACGGATAAATACGGCTCATCGAAATGGAAACATTCGGTAGCGTAACGCTAATGGTAGAGTCACGCGTACGCTGGTCAATTCCTAAATTTGCCGTAAAAGAGAAAGGGTTGTTTGGAAATCTCTGAGAAAAAGAAACCGACGAACTCTTTGTATTTTCGGCATTTACGGGAGTATAATAGCTGTTTATGTTGCTTCTGTTGTAACCGCTGGTAGAAAAATTCACGCTGGCAGAGAAAGTTCGGAAAGGATTTACCTTCGGATTCTGCGTGTGTGACCAACGGATGCTGAGGTTTTTAGATTTTGTGTAATCGGGCATGTCTTTTTCGCCCGTCACATCTTCACGGTAAGTTAAGCTGATACCGCCGTTAAATTTATATCTTTTCAGGTAATTAGACATCAGATTCACCCCCCAGGTACCTTTTGTATAAATATCTCCTTTGAGGCTTAAATCTACGTAATCGCTTATGGCAAAGTAATATCCACCATTTACAAGACCGTAACCGCGTGTCATTTCCGTTTCAAACGAAGGCATTTCAAGCCCGGAAGAATAGCTTGTATTGAATGGGAAAAATCCGAAAGGTAGCGCCACCGGAAGTGGAATATCGAGTAAAACCAAGTTTGCCGGACCGGAAACAATGTACTCACCGGGCTTCACTTTGGCACGAGACAGATCCAGGTAAAAGTGAGGATGGTCGTGTAGATCGCAAGTGGTATATTTTCCATCAGCCATGTGGATCTCTTCGTTATTCACTATTTTAGTCCTCTCGCTGATGATGTATCCCTCACCCTGCTGAGTCACAGCCTGACGCACAAATCCCCTTTTTGTCCGGAAATTGTATGCCATCTCGTTGGAAGTGTACTCGGATTCGCCGTCTTTGAAAATGGGCTTTCCTACCAACGTTCCCGTACTGTCACGTACAGACTGAGCATAAATCATGGTGCTGTCCATTTTAACCCTAACAAAACTAGCTTCAGCCAGGTTTATTTCTTTGTATTTTACCTCTACATTTCCAAAAAGAAAGCCGGTTCCATCGCCCATGAACACGATGGAATCTGCTGCGCTGTAGGTAATTTCAGCATCAAAATTATCCGTTCCCTTTTTTGGAACGACCTTTGATGTGTCGTTGGGTAGTTTTGAGTTTGTAGAATCTGACTGCTGGGTGTTTTGGGGAGAAAGCGCAATGCTGTCAGGCTGTTGCCCGTACATTCCAAAGGAAAACGAGAAACAAATTGACAGAAAGAAAACAAAAAATATTTTATTAAAATATAAACTGCTTATATGGCGCATTATGCAATAGTTCCAACTTAAAATGGAGTGCAAATTTAAGCAAAAAATAAGTCTGTACGTCACATTGTGTTCAATTTTATAAATAATTTGATATTTTACAATTTATTAAATGGGTGATAATTGTTTAAAATTCGTAATTTTGCAAAAACATCACACTTTAACGAATTCTTTAATAATCTCAGTAT
>CAZIRA010000151.1:0-5960 GCA_964541615.1 uncultured Paludibacter sp. | reverse complement strand
GTTGCAATCGTTAAAGTGGGCAACCGCGTTGGAAAAGTGATTTTGTAATACCCGGTATTTAACCTCTCAACGATCACTGATTTGTCTAATGTAAATAGTTAATTATTTGCAAATCAGTGAAATATCACAAACAACAAGGTGTTGCAATCGCGATACCTTGTTTTGTATAAAAATGAATCTTATGACTAAAGTTTTTGCTAAAACTGCCTTGTTGCTGCTGTTGCTGCTGGTTTCTTACTCCGTATCTGCTGTACCTGCGTATCCTTATCCGGTAAAGGTAACCCAGCCGGACGGCACTACGCTTACCGTTATCCTGAAAGGAGATGAGTTTCACCGTTACCATACTACCGAAGACGGGTATTTAATAACCAAAGACAACAGCGGCGTTTTCAACTATGCCCGGATGGAGTCTTCCGGCAGGTTAATCAGCACCGGAGTGAAAGCCGCCGATGCTGCCCGCCGTACTACCGCAGAGCGTGAACTTATTGCCGGTTTGAGCCATGCCACAATTCCGGCGGCTGTCAATAAACTGATGCGCTCCAAACGGACTGCACCAGCGGCAGTTAAGGCAGCTCCGGCCAGATTTCCCGGTCAGGGCTCACCCCGTTCGCTGGTCATTCTGGTAAAATTCAAGGATTTAGACTTTGTAACACCCAATCCTCAGGCTGCATTTACCGATCTGCTCAACCAGCAGGGATACAGTGCCAACGGCGGCACCGGATCAGCCCGCGATTATTTCAGGGATAATTCCATGGGCACATTCACTCCGCAGTTCGATGTGGTGGGTCCTTTCGATCTGCCGAATAACTATAAATATTACGGAGAGAACGATGCGGATGGCGATGATAAGAATGCTGTGCAGATGATTGTGGATGCCTGCGCGAAGGCGGACTCTGCCGGCGTGGATTTCTCCATTTATGATACAGACGGCGATGGATTGGTGGACAATGTATTTGTCTATTACGCCGGACACAACGAAGCCGAGTGGGCAAGCGAAAACACCGTATGGCCGCACCGCTGGGGAATTTATCGCGGATTCAATTACAGCGGTTCGGAAGCATCAATCACTTTTGACGGTAAAAGGATAATGGACTATGCCTGTACTTCGGAACTGAAATGGGATGAGGGAACTTCGATGTGCGGAATCGGCACGTTCACCCATGAATTCGGTCACGTACTCGGTCTGGCCGATATGTATGCCACCGACGGAGCAACGCATCAAACCCTGTCGTACTGGAACATTATGGATGCAGGTGCCTACCTCAACGAAGGACGTACGCCGCCGGCTTACAACGCCTTCGAGCGGTTTCAGCTCGGTTATCTTACACCCGAGCTGTTGCAAAACTATCCGGTGAATGTATCGCTGGATACGCTGCTCAGCAGCAACAAGGCATACCTCATCTCATCCACAACCAATCACAACCTGAACGGCAGTAATCCTACTCCGGCAGAGTTTTTCCTGCTGGAAAACCGGCAGAACAAGGGTTGGGATAAGTTCCTGCCCGGAAACGGGATGCTCCTTTACCGGATTTTTTACAATGAGACCGACTGGTACTACAACGAACCCAACAACAATCCGAATGCCATGGGGGTGGATATCCTGGAAGCGGACGGAATTGCCAGCGATGCTACATTGGGCGGAGATCCGTTTCCGGGAACAGCGAATAAAACATCCTACGAGCTGGTGCTACGTTCGGGAACAAAATTGTATAAAAAAATAAGCAATATCACTGAAACGGATGGAAAGATCACTTTCAGTGTGGATAAAATAGCTGCCATCGAGACTGCAGCCGCTACGCTGAATTTTTCAGCTGAAGTCAACACCGCCAGCGCCCTGCAACGTGTGAACGTAACTACAGTCAATCTTTCAGGCACCGGTCTTACTCTCAGCATTACCGGCACCGATGCAGCGATGTTCACTTTCAACGGCAATAGCACCTTACCAATCTCAGGAGGTGAGGTTTCCATATCGTTTGCTCCCACAACTCCGGGTAATAAAACGGCTGAATTGAGAATAACCGACGGAACAGTCGTTAGTCTGGTGACTTTGTCGGGCACTGCCACGCTGCAACCACTGGGCATACCCGCAGTACCGGCAGATGCCGGAACTATCTTAACGAATGCAACCGGATTTACGGCTGCATGGAATGCCGTGGAAAGAGCAAACAGCTACCTGGTGGATGTGTACACCAAAACCGAGGGGGGAGGTGTTCAAACTATTTTAGCTGAAAATTTCGATAAATTTACCAATGGACAGCCCAATTCTTCTCCCGCAAGTACTGATGTCTCAGCTAAATTAGATGACTATATGCAGGTAAATGGCTGGACGGGTTCCAAAATATATGAAGCGGGCGGCAGTGTCAAATTGGGCAGTTCGAGCGGACTTGGCTTTATTAGCACTCCTGCGTTGAATCTCTCGGCCGATGGTGGAAATTTCACGTTACAGTTCGACGCTACGGCGTGGAGTGGAGATGATAAATCATTGAAGATATTCGCCAACGATCAGCTGGTGCATACTGTTACCGACCTGGATAATTCTAAATATATCTTTAAAACCTATACGCTTCCCCTTACCGGCGGAAACGCCTCAACGGTAATCCGTTTTGAAGGAAATAAAGCATCTAAAGGTCGTTTCATGCTGGATAATGTATTGGTTACACAGGGTACGGGCGGAGTAAAAATTCCGGTATTGAATTCACCATTCAGTGCTACCGAAACTTCCTATGAGGTTTCAAACCTGGAATCTGCCAAATCATACTATTATTCCGTGCGGGCAGTAAACGAATGGCAGACATCAGCCCTTTCCGGTGAAGTAGGACCAATCTCGCTGGTCACTACCGGAACAGAGAAAATACATTCCGACAGACTACACGTATGGGTGAACGACCGTGCTTTGTGTTTTTATTCCAGCGAAGGAGAAAATGTAGAGATATTCAACCTTAGCGGTCAGAAAATCCTGATTTCAAAAGCTTCTGAAGGATTGAACATACTGCCTGTACAAACGTCGGGAGTTGTCCTTGTGAAAGTTGGAAACAGAGTTGGGAAGGTGATTTTGTAATACCCGGTATTCAACCTCTCAACCATCACTGGTTTTTTAGATTTGAAGTTTTGACTTTGTTCAAACTTTCGATAGCGAATAAGGCACTAAACCGTCATCTGACGGTGCATTGACAGTTAAAATTTAGTGCAACTTTCAATCATTGCAAAATGGTCCGTCAAACGACGGATCACTTTGCTATTTCTGAAGTCAAGACAAGTTTTTTAAATAGTTAATTCTATACTGTCAGTGAATTATCACAACTGAAAAGGTATCGTAATTGAGATACCAAACATGAATTTCATGACTAAAAAATTCACAAAAACCGCCTTATTGTTGCTGCTGATGCTGTTTTCTTACTCCGCATCGGCCGTGCCTGCGTATCCTTATCCTGTAAAAATAACCCAGCCGGACGGCACTACGCTTACCGTAATCCTGCGTGGGGATGAATTTTTCAGGTATCATGTGACGGAAGACGGTTTGCTGCTTACAAAAAACAGCCGTGGGATATTCAACTATGCCCGGTTGAAATCCGACAGCAGCCTGGAAGATACCGGCGTAAAAGCAAGCGATTTGTCTCAGAGAAGTGCCACCGAGCAGAGTTTTGTAAAGGAGCTCGCACCCGGTTTTGACTTGCAGGCTCAACGGGGACAGATGCGCTCGTCGAAAGTTTCTCCGGCTCCATCACTTCCTGCTGCAGCCAGATTTCCCAAGACAGGCTCACCGCGCTCTTTAGTAATTTTGGTCAATTTTTCCGATTTAAGTTTTGTGACACCCGGCCCTGCAACTGCATTTAGAAATATGCTGAATCAGGAAGGATACAGTGCCAATGGCGCTACCGGTTCGGCCCGCGATTATTTCCGTGACAATTCCATGAATACTTTTTCGCCTCAGTTTGATGTGGTTGGGCCGTTTACGCTTCCTCAAACGTTCAAATTTTATGGCGAGAATAGCGGTGATTTTGACAAAAATCCTGTTCAGATGGTGGTTGATGCGTGTTCCCTTGCATCTACTGCCGGTGTTGACTTTTCCATGTATGATAGCGATAATAATAACGTTGTGGATAATGTTTTTATCTATTACGCGGGGCACAACGAGGCGGAATGGGCTGATGAAAACACCGTATGGCCGCACCGGTGGGCTGTTTATCCCAAAGACCTTTATGGAAATGGAGGCAATTACACCGGAACAGTTGCTTCTGTCACTTTCAACGGGAAACGGGTGATGGACTATGCCTGTACCTCCGAGCTGCGTGGAAGCTCCGGCTCCAACATGGCCGGAATAGGCACGTTTACCCACGAATTTGGCCATGTGATCGGCCTTGCCGATATGTATCCCACCAATAATTATGAGCATTTTACCCTTTCTTACTGGAACATCATGGATGCAGGTGCCTACCTTAACGAAGGACGTACTCCACCTGCTTACAACGCATTTGAGCGGTTTCAGTTAGGTTTTCTGACGCCTGAATTACTGACGGGCGAAAATACAGGAAAAACCCTTGAACCTCTTACCTCGGGTAATCGGGCTTATTTGATTTCTGCCAGTGATTACCATAATTTAAACGGAAGTAATCCCGATCCAAAGGAATTTTTCCTGTTGGAAAACAGGCAGAAAACAAGCTGGGATGCATTCCTGCCGGGTCACGGAATGTTGATTTACCGGATTAATTACAATCCGTCAGACTGGGGGAATAATGTTCCCAACAATGACCCGGCTAAAATGGGTGTCCAGCTGATGCCTGCAGATGGAAAAGCAAGTGAGACCACATTGTCCGGTGATCCGTTCCCCGGCACTTCAGGTGTTACCTCTTTTGATTTGATCAGCCGCGCGGGTACTCCGTTCAATAAAGGAGTCCGGGGTGTTTCAGAAAACAATGGAAAAATCACTTTTTCAATCCTCACGCCACTCGGAATTCCAATAGTTCCTACAGATGCAAATACTATTACGAAAAGCGAAACAGGATTTCATGCTGCGTGGAATCCGGTGACGGGAGCAAACAGCTACCTGATAGACGTTTATACCAAAACAGCAGGTGGTGGAACTCAGTCAGTTTTGGCAGAAAATTTCAGCAAATTATCAGCCGGACAGCCAAACGGATCGGCTGACGGAGTGGATATTTCGCCTAATTTGGATAATTTTACCGGGGTGTATGGCTGGAATGGCAATAATGTATTCCAGGCTGGAGGAAGTGTCAAAGTAGGCAGTTCGGGTAGTCTCGGTTATCTGGCTGCTCCGGCGCTGGATCTTTCAGCAGATGGTGGTAAATATACCTTGAAATTTGACGCAATGGCCTGGAACGGCGACGATAAATTCATGAAAATTTTGATTAACTCCCAGTTGAAGCACACTGTAACGGATTTGAATAATACGACTTACTCGTTTAAGTCCTATTCGATACCTTTTACCGGCGGAGCAGCTTCCACAAGTATCAAATTCGAAGGAAATAAAGCCGCAAACGGTAGATTTTTCCTGGACAATATTGAAATTACTCAGGTAGTAGAAAGCGTAAAAGTACCTGTTGCAGCATCGCCTTACTCTGCAACTGGTTCAACTTTCCTAATTGATAATCTTGAACCCGGTAAAACCTATTTCTACTCGGTGAAGGCGGTGAATGATGCTCAGGTTTCAGCGTCTTCCCCGGAAGTGGGCCCGATTACACTGCTTCAGTCAGGTTTAGAGGAGGTTGTTCCGGATCCATTGAAAATCTGGTCTGCCAACAAGGTAATATTTTTCCGGGCAGAAGAGAATGAAAACGTAGAGATCATCAACCTGAGCGGTCAGAAAATCTTTGTTTCAAAATCGGTAACGGGAATCAATCAAATCCACGTACAGCTATCCGGAGTGGTCATCGTGAAAGTTGGAAACAGAATTGGAAAAGTGATATTGTAGTTTTTTCTATCATCTTATTTAAAACAATAAA
>CAZIRA010000150.1:0-6000 GCA_964541615.1 uncultured Paludibacter sp. | reverse complement strand
CAAGATTGATTTTCTGTTTAATAGCGAAAGGTTAAACGAACCAAAACAATTCAACCATTCAACTATTCAACTATTAAACTATTCAACTACTCAACAAAACATACTTCATTTCTCATTCATCAAAATTTCCTTAGCTTTTGCCAATTGTTCGGCAGGCTCCGGAAGCGGATAATGAAGATTTAATTTATTGAAATGCTCTACGATGATTTCACCAATTGCTACACGGGCAAAATATTTCTTATCGGCCGGAACAATGTACCACGGTGCGTGATCTTTTGAAGTTTTCTCAAGCATCTCTTCATAAGCTTTCTGATATTCATCCCATTGTGCGCGTGCTGCAAGGTCTGCAGAACTGAATTTCCAGTTTTTTTCCTCCTCGTTCAATCTGTCCAGCAAGCGTTCCTTCTGTTCTTCTTTAGAAAGGTGCAGGAAAATTTTAATTATCTGACAGCCATTTTGATAAATATGTTTTTCAAAATTATTTATCTGCTCATACCTTGATTCCCAAAATTTCTTATCAGCTTTTTCAGGCTTATCCAGCCCGGGCACATTTTCATTCATCAAATACTGCGGATTCACCTTTGTAACAAGCACATTCTCATAATGTGAGCGGTTGAAGATTTCAATCATGCCGCGCTCAGGCAGATCTTTGTAATGCCTCCAAAGATAATCATGATCCAGTTCTTCTTTCGATGGCGTTTTGTAGCTGTGCACACGGCATCCCTGCGGATTCAACCCGGACATTACGTGTCGGATGGCACCATCTTTACCTGCTGCATCAGGTGCCTGCAACACTATCAACAACGAATAACGGTTGTCTGCCCAGAATTTCTCTTGAAATTCAGCCAGTTCAGCGATATTTTTTAACAATTCTATTTTACCCTCTTTTTTCTTCAGTCCGGCTGTATAAGCGGTATCGAAATCTTTCAAATTCACTTTACTTCCCGGTTTTACCAGAAATTTATCAAAATCTAATTTCATGTGTAAATAATTTGATTTTTAGTTGTCACATGGAACTCGCATGCCAATTTTCATCTGAATTGGCGAATGCTTGCGTTCATGCTCGTTTCATGTGTTCATAATTTATTTTTTAACACTAAGGTCCGATGGAATCCCAACAAGTCGGGACAAGCTACACCATACAATCATTACTTTGTGTGTCATCCGTCAGTTGACGGATTGGCATGACTGTTTCATGGCACCTGTATTAAATGATTAAACAATAATTTTTTTTACTATTCAAAGGTGCTAAAAGTTCTTTAAATAAAAAAATCAAAACTTATTTTTTATCACTATTCCACCCATTTTTTCTTGTTCCATACATAATTCTGTCACTAATTTTTCAAAAAATGTACTTAAAATAAGCTTCAACTTTCAATTCGTAAGTTGTTAATTTTTTACTCAAAATAATTAATGAATTATTTCCTTAATTAATTTTGTTTGTATCAAATTATTTCCGACCTTTGTACCATATAATATGTAACCAAGCACGTTTTAAGCATTTTTGTGCAAACTTACAGTTTAACACTTTCATCGTAAAATTCATAAATTATTAACTGTTTTTTCTGAAGCCTTATGAAAGAAATTAAATTCAGTCTGGTCTATCGAGATATGTGGCAATCTAGCGGGAAATATGTACCGCGTGTAGACCAATTGGAAAAAATTGCTCCAGTGATTATTGACATGGGCTGTTTTGCCCGAGTAGAAACAAATGGTGGTGCATCCGAGCAGGTAAATCTGCTTTACGGTGAAAACCCCAACCCGTCTGTACGTCGGTTTACCCGTTATTTCAACGATGCGGGCATCCAGACTCATATGCTTGACCGCGGACTGAATGGATTGAGAATGAATCCGGTACCGGATGATGTGCGCCAGCTGATGTACAAAGTGAAAAAAGCGCAGGGCGTGGACATTACCCGAATCTTTTGCGGGTTGAATGACGTCCGCAACATTGCCCCCTCTATCCGCTATGCTAAAGCAGCAGGTATGATTGCGCAGGCAGCAATGTGCATCACCTATTCCGAAGTTCACACTGCCGAATATTATATAAATATGGCTGAAGAGCTGATTGCCGAAGGCGCTGATGAAATCTGTCTTAAAGATATGGCAGGAATCGGTCGTCCGGATATGCTTGGCAAAATCGTAAAAGCCATAAAAACAGCTCACCCTGATATCCCTGTTCAGTACCATGGACATTCAGGACCCGGATTTTCAGTAGCTTCAATGCTTGAGGTTGCAAAAGCGGGTGCAGACTACCTTGATGTAGCCATGGAACCACTAGCCTGGGGAATGGTGCACCCTGACGTGATTACCATACAGGCAATGCTGAAAGATGCCGGATTCAAAGTTCCTGATATCAATATGAACGCCTATATGGAAGCTCGCCGATTGACGCAAAGCTTTATCGATGATTTTTTGGGTTACTTTATCGATGAGCGCAACAGCCAGATGACCTCTCTGCTTGTGGGATGCGGACTTCCAGGCGGTATGATGGGTTCACTGATGGCCGACCTGAAAGGTGTACATGAAAACATTAATTCGTTTTTACGAAAAGAAAATAAACCTGAACTCTCACAAGATGAATTGCTGGTAAAACTTTTTGAAGAAGTGGCTTATATCTGGCCTAAACTCGGTAATCCTCCTTTGGTAACGCCATTCAGCCAGTATGTGAAAAATATAGCTCTGATGAATGTGATGTTCATGGTGAAAGGACAGCCCCGATGGAGCGTGATTGACAAAAATTCCTGGGATATGATTCTTGGCAAAGCTGGAAAACTTCCCGGAAAGTTGTCGCAAGAAATCATTGATCTGGCAGCGAAAAATGGTTTTGAATTTTTTGAAGGAAATCCTCAGGACAATTACCCGGATGAACTTCCACGCTTCAAGAAAGAAATGGAAGACAAAGGCTGGGAACAGGGACAAGACGATGAAGAATTGTTTGAATTTGCCATGCATGAAAAACAGTACCTTGATTACAAATCAGGTGCAGCTAAGCAACGTTTCGACAAAGAACTGGAAACAGCGATAAAAGCTAAATTTTCCAATGGTAATGTGGAAGTACCAGATCTTCGCGCTTTGAAATACCCGAATGCAGAGCCGATAGTTTCGCCGTTTACAGGACGTGTGATTTGGGAAATTGCATTTGGCGAAGTTTCTATGGAGCCTGAACACGGCAAATTCATTCGAGAATCTGACACTGTATGTAATATTGAAACCAGCTATGGAGTTGAAACCATTGGAAGTTTTTGTGACGGCAACATCATTGCAATTGAGAAAAAACAGGGACAAATAGTCCGCAAAGGTGAAGCCGTGGCCTATATTGAAAGAAAAATCAGATAAAATTAATCGCAACTTCTCATAATTTAACATGTGAAACAGGACGTTCAAAAATGGACGTCCTGTTTTTTTTTGAAAATATTGCGTATTTATCAAGCTTACATCAATTAAATTATTATTTTTGCGAAGCTATTTCTTTCATAAAGCTGAATATTAACACCTATTTCTTTCAATTCGAATATTCTACAAAAATTATGTTCAAAGAATTATTTGTCAGAAAAACATTGTCTCAGATCGAGGCCAACATTCAGGAAAGCAGTTTGAGAAAGCATTTGAACGCTCTGAATATCACACTATTAGGAATTGGATGTATTATTGGAGCAGGCATATTCGTGCTCACCGGAACCGCTGCAGCCAATCATGCCGGTCCGGCTGTTTCAGTTTCATTCATAGTTTCTGCGCTCGGCTGCCTCCTTGCCGGTTTGTGCTACGCTGAATTTTCGTCGATGATTCCTGTTTCGGGAAGCGCATACACTTACGGTTATGCCACGATGGGTGAATTTATTGCCTGGATTATCGGCTGGGATTTGATTTTGGAATATCTGTTTGGATCGGCAACTGTAGCAGTTGGATGGTCGGGTTATGTAACCAGCTTTCTGGCCGACTTTGGATGGCATCTGCCTTCTTCCATCAGTCAAAGTCCGTTTATTTTTGAACATGGCAAATGGACTACTACCGGTGCAATAATCAACTTTCCTGCAGTATTTATCGTTGTGTTAATGAGTACACTTTTGGTGATTGGAATAAAAGAAAGTGCAAAATTCAACAACCTGATCGTTATCATCAAAGTGGCTGTAATCCTTCTGTTTATTGGTTTTGGGATAGCATATATTGATGTAGAAAATTGGGTTCCATTTATTCCTGAAAACACCGGGAAATTCGGACAATTTGGATTTTCAGGTGTATTGACCGGAGCTGCCGTAGTGTTTTTTGCCTATATCGGATTCGATGCTGTGAGCACCACTGCTCAGGAAGCCATTAATCCTAAAAAAGATGTGCCAACGGGAATTCTCTGGTCGTTGGTTATCTGCACCATTCTATACGTGGCAGTAAGTATGGTGATGACCGGCATGGTGAATTACACACAATTGAATGTACCTGCGCCGATAGCAGTGGCAATAGATGCTGCCGGAAGTGGACTGAATTGGCTGAGTCCAATTATTAAAGTCGGTGCAATCGCCGGCCTCAGCTCGGTGGTGATGGTACTTTTACTAGGTCAAAGCAGGATTTTCTACACCATGGCAAACGATGGATTGATTTGGAAAAGCTTCGGGAAAACCCATGCAAAATTCAAAACACCTTATATTACCAGCATCGTGACCGGTGGTGTAGCAGCATTTTTTGCCGGCTTATTCCCGATTGGATTGCTTGGTGAATTAGTCTCAATCGGCACCTTACTTGCATTCGTTATTGTCTGCATCGGTTTGATCATTCTTCGTAAAACTGAGCCGGACGCTCCTCGAGCTTTCCGCACGCCGTGGGTACCTTTCGTGCCGATTCTTGGTGCTGTGGTATGTTTAGCACAAATGGCTTCACTACCACTTGATACCTGGATAAGACTGATAGCTTGGATGGCAATTGGTTTTGTTATTTATTTTACCTACAGCGTGAAAAACAGCAAAGCAAGACGACTAAAAGGATATTAATGCAAAACAAAAAAACGGTTTACTGCTTCTGTAAACCGTTTTTTTGTGAAAATTGTAACAACGACACAATCAATCTAAGTCTGATATCTTAATTTTGACTAATTGATTCTGCTCCTATTTTCTCTGTTTTCTCTCATTCTCTGCATTCGTTCTTCGCGCTGTTTTTTGTAAATATCCATTTTTTCTTTACCGATAATGGATTCCAGTTCAGCATCTTGTGCAATTCTCTCTTTTTCCATTTCAGCTCTGATTTTATCGCGGTCAGCCTGTGCTGCTTCGCGATTTCCCTGCTGGTTTCTTTGGAATTCAGCCCGTCTTTTAGCTCGCAGAGAATCCTGTTTTTCTAAGAAAACTGCAACCTTTTCCTTTTGTACATCAGGAAGGTTAAGTTCAGTAGCCATTCGGCTGGCGCGTTCCTTAGCGGTCACGTTCATACCTGCATTGCTGCGATTTTGTCTTTCTCCACGGTTTGCATTTTGAGCATTGATAGAAAAACTAAATGCAAATATTCCGGTTAAAATAAATAATCCAAGTTTCTTCATAATTTTAATAAATTAAATAAGTAATTAATGTCAATTCTTTGACTTATTTTGAGCTTTGAAGTTTAAAAGGCTGAGAATGTTTGTCGTCAGATTTTTCAATAATTTTGCCAATGACAATTTCAATTATTGCACGATTAATATTGGAACTTTATGATAAATAATCTATTTTTGGAAAAATATAAAAGTTCACAATTTCAAATATTCCAACTCTAACTCCAAATCCAATGAAAATAAAAATTACAATCCTTTCAATACTAATCGTTTATTCAATTTCTTTGTTTTCACAATCAATTCCAGACTTCCTACAAGGAACTTGGAAAGTTGAGAATGAAGAGCTTTACGAGCATTGGGATAAATTAAACGACAACTCGATGCGGGGATTTGCCTATTTTGAGAACGACGGGAAAATGGAAGTTTTTGAACATTTGGAAATTTCGAAAAAGAAGAATAAAGTGATATATTCTGCTGCCGTTCAA
>CAZIRA010000149.1:0-6014 GCA_964541615.1 uncultured Paludibacter sp. | reverse complement strand
TACATCACTTCGGGCAATCACGAAACGAAATGGAGCGCATCGGGACATACCGATTTTGCACGGATTTTCGGGGATGATAAGTTTGCTTTTGAACACAAAGGTGTGCGGTTTTTCGGATTTAATACCGGACCGGTTTTGCGAATGGCCGATGGACATGTTTCACCACAGGATATCACCTGGTTAAAAGATGAATTGAGTAAAAAAGAGAAAACACAGCCGGTAATTCTTGCTACCCACTACCCGCTTCAATACGGCGATGTGGACAACTGGTACGAGCTGACCGATGCGGTGCGGACGCATAACATTCGGGCGATTTTGGGCGGACATTATCACCGAAACGCTGTATTTGCCTATGATGGAATTCCCGGCTTGATTAATCGCTCTAACCTCCGTGCAAAAGCCGACGTAGGCGGATATTCGGTTTACTCGGTTACTCCCGATAGTCTGATAGCTTTTGAGCAGATAATTGGTGGAGAGCCAAAACGCTGGGTGGCCCTTTCGATGAAAGAGCAATATTTCGACGAAAAAGGGAGCGACAGGAAATATCCCGATTTTTCGGTCAACCAATTTTTTCCGAATGTAAAGGAAAAATGGCTCATGAAAACGGGAACTGGAATATACAGTTCGCCTGCGATATGGAAAAAGAACGTTTTCGTGGGCGATGATTTGGGTAAATTAACAAGCTACAATCTAAAAAACGGTAAAAAGCAATGGAGTTTCCAAACAGGACAAAGAATTGTGGGAACACCTGCAGTTGCTGATGGCATTGTTGTTTTTGGCTCTGCCGATAAAAATATTTACGGAGTAAACGCCAAAACCGGCAAGCAAATTTGGAAAATTCCGACAAATGAAGCCGTTCTGGGAACAGTTACGATTGAAAACGGTATTGCGTATATTGGCGGAAGCGACAATTCGTTCAGAGCCATCGAAGTAAAATCGGGAAAAGTGAACTGGATTTTCGACAAACTGAAAGGCTATGTGGAAACAAAACCACTGATAATCAATAATAAAGTAATTTTTGGAGCCTGGGATACTTTTTTGTATGCTTTGGAGAAAAATACCGGAAATCTCGTATGGCAATGGACAAACGGCATCAAAAGCACGCATTATTCACCCGCTGCGGTTTGGCCGGTTTCTGCGAATGGGAAAGTATTCGTTGTGGATCCCGAACGTGCGATGACAGCCATCGACCTTGAAACCGGCAAAACCAGCTGGCGCACCAAACAATCGATGGTGCGTGAAAGCATCGGCATTTCCGAAGATGGCAACCGCATTTACGCTAAAACCATGCAGGACAGCGTGGTTTGCTATTCATCGCAAAGCGAAACGCCCCAGAAAATCTGGTCGGACAACATAGGTTACGGTTACGAACATAACCCTTCAATGCTAATAGAAAAGAGTGAAATTGTATATGGAAGTACGAAAAACGGACTTATCTTTGCATTGGAAGCATTGACCGGAAAGGTAATCTGGAAACATAAAATTGGCAATTCGTTGGTGAATACCGTTTTGCCGACAGGCAAAAAAACCGTGCTGGTAACGACGGCGAGTGGGGAGGTGAGCCTGTTAAAATACACCCCCTAACCCTTTAAGGGGAATAAGAAATACAATTTATCAAAAAATGCGAAATAAAATAAGTATAAATAAATCGAACACAAATTACACAAAACACACTAATTTTTAAATTGAGAAAATCGTGTTTATTTAAGAAATTCGTGAAATTGGTGTTCATAAACAAAAACATAACATTATGACAAAATTCAGTAACTCCCCTTCAGGGATTGGAGACCGCTCAATTAATTGCTTTATTCCTTACGAGGAGGCTGCACAGGTGACTCAGACTATTCAAAACCTGAAAAAATCAACACTGGTTGATAAAATTTATTTAGTGGCAACTACTCAACTTCCGGCTGTAGAAGGTTGTGAAGTGATTGAAACCAAGAATCTTAAATCAACAGATGCTATCCAAAAAATAGCTGCTAAAGCCGATGCGGATTACACGATGATTTACACCAAAACCACCACACTGAAATGGGTGAATTACTCCATTGAACGGATGGTGGCTATTGCCGAAGATTCAAACGCAGCCATGACCTATTCCGACCATTTCAAAGAAGCCAACAACGTTCGCCAGGAAGCACCTGTGATCGGTTATCAGATGGGTTCGCTGCGCGACGATTTTGACTTTGGTTCCGTGCTGCTTTATCGCACATCGGCACTGAAAGAAGCAGTTCAACGAATGGACGCTGACTACGACTTCGCCGGATTATACGATTTACGTCTGAAAGTTTCACAAAAAGGCGACCTGGTACATATCAACGAATTCCTGTATTATGAAATAGAAAACGACACCCGAAAAACCGGAGAAAAGATATTTGATTATGTCGATCCGAAAAACCGCATTGTTCAGATTGAAATGGAGCAGGCCTGCACACAACATCTGAAAGATATCGGCGGATATTTGGAACCAAACTTCAAACACATTGAATTCACCGAGGATAATTTTGAAATGGAAGCATCGGTGATTATTCCGTGTAAAAACCGCGTAAAAACCATTGGAGATGCCATTCAGTCGGCCTTAAACCAAAAAACCACCTTTCCTTACAATGTGATTGTGGTGGATGATAATTCCGAAGACGGAACGGTGGATGTCATCAAAAAATTCATGGACAATCCAAAACTGATTTACATTGCGCAGGATACATCCTACCATGCAATAGGCGGCAACTGGAATGCAGCGTTTCATGATCCCAGGTGTGGAAAATTTGCCCTTCAGTTAGACAGTGACGACCTGTATTCCGACGAAAATACGGTGCAAAAATTCGTGGATGCGTTTTACGAACAGAACTGCGCCATGGTAGTGGGCACATACAAACTGACCAATTTTGACCTGGAAATGATTCCGCCCGGAGTGATTGACCACAAAGAGTGGACACCCGACAACGGAAGAAACAACGCCTTGCGTATCAACGGATTAGGTGCTCCCCGAGGTTTTTATGTTCCCATGCTTCGTCAAATCAATTTCCCGACCACAAAATACGGAGAAGACTACGCAGTGGGATTACGTGTGAGCCGCGAATATCAAATCGGACGAATCTACGATGTGATATACCTTTGCCGCCGCTGGGACGACAATTCGGATGCTTCGCTTGATGTGGTGAAAATGAACGGACACAATACGTACAAAGACCGGATCAGGACCTGGGAATTGCAGGCAAGAGTGAAGATGAATAAAACCCCCAACCCCTAAAAGGGGGCAACGAGTGCAAATGGTCAATATTTAATCGTTTTTATTTTTATGTGTTAGGCAACAATTCTACTTTATGATATCTATTTCTATGCAAGAACCAAAACTTTCTGTTGGAATAATGTTTGAATCGAAAATTGATTTTTCGTTGCTAAATGCTTATTTATGCAATGGAAAGGAGTTTTTTGGTAATCAAATTGTAGAATTTTGTGATGGGAAAATCCATTGGAACGGCAGTTTTCACGACGAATTGGTTTTCACACCACAACAGGAAGAAACCGATTCTTTTGAGTTGTTTAATGTTACTATCGGTATCAATTTTCATTGGGAACGAAAAGAAATTCAGCGTTTTAAGGGAGCGTTGAAAATTATTGTTGAAAACGAAAAACTGACAGCCATCAACGTGATTTCGGTGGAAGATTACCTCACAAGTGTAATTTCGTCGGAAATGAGTGCCACAGCATCGCTGGAATTATTGAAAGCACATGCGGTAATTTCGAGAAGTTGGGTGTTAAGCCCCCTAAATCCCCCGAAGGGGGACTTTCAGGATAGCGCAATACAAGAACAGACTTCCGAACTGCACGAACCAAAATCCCCCCTTCGGGGGGTGGGGGGGCTTCTCTGGTACGAACGCGATGCTCACACCAATTTCGACGTGTGTGCCGATGACCATTGCCAGCGTTATCAGGGTATTACGCGTGCTTCCACGGAAATTGTGAAGCAGGCAATCGTGGAAACTTACGGACAAGTACTGATTTACGATAATAAGATTTGTGATGCCCGTTTTTCTAAATGCTGTGGCGGAGTGTTTGAGGAGTTTCAAAATTGCTGGGACGATGTGTATCACCCTTACCTTCGTAAAACAAGGGACTATAAATCAGACACTTTTCTACCCGATCTGACCGTAGAAAACGAAGCTCAAAACTGGATCAGAACTTCACCCGATGCTTTTTGCAACACAAGGGACAAGCAAATTCTATCTCAGGTACTGAATAATTACGATCAGGAAACAACCGATTTCTACCGCTGGAAAGTGGAATATTCGCAAGAGGAACTTTCAGCCTTAATTTTGAAACGTTCGGGTGTGGATTACGGAGAAATCATTGATTTAATACCGATAGAACGGGGAACTTCGGGGCGATTGGTTCAGCTGAAAATCGTTGGAACAAAACAAACCCGGATTATCGGCAAAGAACTTGAAATAAGACGTACATTATCCGAAAGTCATTTATACAGTTCTGCCTTTGTGGTGGATAGAGAATTTTCAGAAGGAAGTGAAATCCCGTCAAAATTCATCCTGACCGGTTCAGGCTGGGGTCATGGCGTGGGACTGTGCCAAATCGGTGCCGCCGTGATGGGAGAAGAAGGTCATTCGTACGAAAAAATATTATTGCATTATTACATCGGGGCAAAGATTGAGAAGTGGTATTGAAATCTGCCCCCTAACCCCCTAAAGGAAGAATATTTGTAGTGTAATTTGAAAATTAACTTATTTAGAAAGAATATAAAACAAATCTATTTATGACAAAAATTTTGATAAATGTTCTCCATTCCCCCTTCAGGGGGTTAGGGGGCATTTTGCTTATTATTTTCACCTTCTCTTTTTCTGCCTTTTCCCAGAAAATCAATATCAAAACCGGCATTGAAGTACTGAAAGAAAGCAATTTCAAGGTGTTGGAAGGAAAACGGGTTGGATTGATAACGAATGCAACAGGTGTGGATAACAACTTGAAATCTACTGTTGATATTTTAAGCGAAGCACCAAATGTGAAACTTGTTGCCTTGTATGCTCCTGAACATGGCGTTCGTGGAGATATTTACGCAGGTGATAAAGTGGAAGACACTATCGACCCGAAAACCGGCATTCCGGTTTATTCGCTCTATGGAAAAAAACGGGAAATGTTTGCTTCGATGATGAAGGATATTGATGTTTTAGTGTATGATATTCAGGATATCGGATGCCGTTCCTACACATTCATCAGCACCATGGGACAAGCCATGCAAACGGCTGCCGAAAATAATCTTGAATTCGTGGTGCTCGACCGTCCAAACCCGCTGGGAGGAGAAAAGGTGGAAGGAAACCTCGTGGAAGAGGGCTTTTTCTCAGGTGTGAGCCGTTACAGCATACCTTATCTTTACGGACTTACCTGTGGAGAACTGGCACAGATGATCAATGCTGAACGCTCGCTGGGTAACACCAAAGCATGCAAACTGACTGTGGTGAAAATGAAAAGCTGGAAACGTAAAATGACTTTTGACCAAACCGGACTGCAATGGCTGCCCACTTCACCACAAGTGCCACAAGCGCTGACAGCGCCTTTTTACGCCTTGTCGGGCATCGTTGGCGAAACAGCCTATATGTCAATCGGTGTGGGTTATACCCTTCCATTCCAGCTTTTTGCTGCACCCTGGATCAATGGGCAGGATTTTGCAAAACGAATGAATTCACTCAATCTTCCGGGTGTTAAGTTTACGACAATTTATTTGAAACCTTTTTTCGGACCCTACAAAGAAGAGAAAATTCAGGGAGTTCAGGTTTTTCTGACCGACTATAAGAAGGTCAATCTTACTGAAATACAATTTCTTATAGTTCAGGAAGCTGTGGCTATGTACCCCGAACATAAACTTTTTGTTGATGAATTCAAACACCGCTTCGGAATGATTGACAAAGTCTGCGGCACCGACAAAATTCGTGAAATGTTTGGAAAACAATATCGCTGGGAAGATGCCAAGGCATACTGGGATAAGGATGTAGCAAGTTTCAAAC
>CAZIRA010000148.1:0-6031 GCA_964541615.1 uncultured Paludibacter sp. | reverse complement strand
TCTTAGCTGTCATTCTACTGAACTCATGCCAACAAAATCCGCAACAAACTCAACAAGGTTCAATGAGTCATGATTCCATGAGTCAGGAAGAAATGATGGTACACGGTGGTGACGGCGTGAGAGATGGAGTATTTATCCACATTACCGAAAGCTACAACGATCCTCACAAAGTGCTGATGCCTCTGAAAATGGCTGTAATGATGGCTAATGACAAAGATGTGTTGATTTACAACGATATTAAATCTGTGGAATTGTACGTAAAAAGTGCCAAAGACCTTCAATATGCAGACTTTGAATCACTTCAAACGTACGTAAAACAGCTGGTTGAGAAAAATGTAGGTATTTATGTATGTCCTACCTGCCTGAAAATGGCCGGATTCACAGAAACTGATTTACTGGATGGAGTAAAAATTGCCCAAAAAGATAAATTTTTCGATTTCACAAAAGGAAGAATTATCACGTTGGATTACTAATCAGGAAATATATTTCAACAAAAAGCTCCCGAAATTTCAGGAGCTTTTTGTTTCAATCAAAATGCGATAAGTTAAATTTTACAACAACGGATCGATCACCATTGAAATAATAATCACAAGTATCACAATATTTAGCAGCATAAAATAGCGGAATGAATCTAATTTCTCCTCCGATTTTTTCAGCAGATTTGAGAAAATGATAACCAGCCAAACAGCGGATGCGACAACAACTATCTTGAAAAAAAGAGTCTGAAATAACCCAACAAATAAAAGCAGAAAGATATTGATTGAAGTAGCTACAATCCAAACAAAAGTCACCCGTCTGATCTGAGTATTAGTGAGAATTTTGTTAATAGTAGGAAATCCGGCTGTATTGTAATCATCGCCATATCGAAGCATCAGCAACCAGAAATGAGGCACCTGCGACATAAAAAAGAAAAATGCCAGCACAAAAAGTTGAGGGACAAGTAATGAGCCACCACCAACCACCCACCCTACCATAGGTGGAATTGATCCTATGACACTTCCCGGAATAACGGCAAAAGGAGAAACTTTTTTCAGCGGCGTGTATATAACATTGTACCATACAAAGGCCGTAAAGCCGAGAATGGCAGCCGTAATTCCTCCCCCAACAAAAACCAGAATTGTTCCAACGATAATTTCCAACAAAGACATCGCCAGCACCGTGTTTGGTTTGATTTTGCCGGAAGGAATCGGGCGTTTCCGCGTGCGCTCCATCACCGCGTCTTTGTCACGCTCCTGATATTCATTGAAAGCGGCAGCACCGGAGGAAAGCAGGAAAATACCGATTAATGGAAGCAAAATCCGGATGTCTATAGTTCCTGCAACCAGCGTAAAACCCGCCAAAGTGGTTAAAGTGACAGAAAAAGTGATTCTGAACTTATGTAATTCTGATATTAATCGTAGAATATTTTTACATTTCTCCATATTTTTCTAAAACTTTTATCCTTAAAATCCACCAGAAATCTAAGCAATTTAAGCCTGCAAAGTTAAATACTGTTAGACAAAGATACTAAAAACAACTTTTCACACGCAAGATTTCTGATTTAATCCTAATTTCATCCTCAATATTTCATATAAAAACACACGATAAATTCATCGATTAAATTCCACTTAATCATTTCATTATCATAACAATTATTCACATATATTGGGGTGAAAAACAGCGAAAAAACGGCTTCTGATGAAACGACAAATGCACGAGAATCCGCAAAAAACTTATCATTAAAACCAAAAAAGGCATTGAAAGTTTACAGAATAATAATATCTTGCTAAAAATTTGTCAGAATAGAATATTTATTTACATTTGTATCTGATTGAAAAAAAAAATTAAAAAAAAGTTACCTAAGGTATGATTAGAAAAAATTATTTTACAAAATCAATGAAAGGAGTTGGACTTCTTGCGCTGGCTTTATTATTGAGCGGGTGCGAAAAGATGATTATTTTCAACTCTAAGGGACCGATCGGGCAGAAAGAAGCTCAGCTGATTATCGTGGCTTTTGTTTTGATGCTGATCGTAGTAATCCCTGTGTTTGTCATGGTAATTTTGTTTTCAAGGAAGTATCGTGCTTCGAACAAAAACCTGGATTACCGCCCCGACTGGCACGATTCCAACAAAGTAGAATGGGTGATCTGGTCAATTCCAGTGGCTATCATTATTGTGCTGGCCGCATTGACTTGGAAATACACCCACGAACTGGATCCTTACAGGCCCATAAAGCATGAGCTGCCGGCCCTGCAGGTGGAAGTCATTTCTACCGACTGGAATTGGATTTTTATCTATCCCGAAGAAAATGTGGCTACAATTAATGAACTGGTGATAGAGTCCGGAAGGCCTGTGCGGTTCAAATTGACTTCTGCCACCGTTATGACTTCTTTTTTCATCCCACAGCTCGGAAGCCAGATGTACGCCATGGCGGGCATGCTCACGCAGCTAAATCTGCTGGCTGATGAACCGGGAACATACCTCGGGCAAAACATTGAATACAGCGGTACGGGTTACCACAAAATGCGTTTCGACGTTCATGCCAAAACTGCAGAAGAATTCAAAGCCTGGGTTCAGCAAGCAAAACAAAGTTCCGAATCACTGAGTACAGAAAGATACAACGAGATAAGCGGAAAGCAGATCATGGACTATCCGGTTACCACATTCTCGTCGGTTGTTCCGAATTTATTTCACGACGTAATGGCTCCTTACATGGAATGGATGGGGCACATTGGAGTTGATCCGGAGCATTACCACCACATGAACACAACCGATCATGGCAACCACGAAATGCAAGACAGCCATTCAGGACACGATATGAATCATGGTGATCATTCAGGTCATGATATGGGAGAAATGAAAACAGATACTATGAAAATGAATCATCATTAAAATTTGGAGAATTACACATGTTTGGAAAATTAACAATAACAGATATTCCCAACGACCCGCTTATTTTAAGTGTTGTTGCCGGAATGGTATTGGGTGCTGTAGCAATTGTAGCAGCGCTTACTTACTTCAAAAAATGGGGTTACCTGTGGACAGAGTGGCTCACGTCCGTAGATCATAAGAAAATCGGCATCATGTACATCATCTTCTCATTGGTGATGCTGCTCCGCGGTTTTGCAGACGGAATTATGATGCGTACTCAGCAAGCAATGGCAATCGGAGCCGGTGAGGGCTTTATGGATGCCCACCACTTTGATCAGATATTCAGTGCACACGGAACAATCATGATTATTTTCGTTGCCATGCCGTTTATGTTTGGATTAATGAATATCGTTATTCCGCAACAGATCGGTGCGCGCGACGTAGCATTTCCAGTACTGAACAACATCAGTTTTTGGTTTACCGCCGGCGGTGGTGCTTTGATGATGATTTCATTGGCTATCGGTGAATTTTCAAATACTGGATGGACAGGACTTGCTCCGCTATTCGAAAAAGAGTATAATCCAGGCGTTGGTGTCGATTACTGGATGTGGGCATTTCAGATAGCGGGGATAGGGACGACACTGGCCGGTATCAACTTCTTTGTCACGATAATAAAGATGCGTGCTCCCGGCATGAAATTGATGAAAATGCCTATCTTCACCTGGACTTCACTGACTTCAAACGTATTGATTATCATATCTTTCCCTGTTATCACAGCTGCATTGATGCTCTTGACAATGGACAGATACTTGGGAATGCACATTTTCACCAATGACCTTGGAGGAAATATGATGCTTTGGAACAACCTGTTCTGGATGTGGGGACATCCTGAAGTTTATATTGTAGTACTTCCTGCTTTCGGTGTATTCTCCGAAGTTGTGGCAGTATTTTCAAGAAAACGTATTTTTGGTTACAAATCATTGGTTTACGCTTCTGCGGTAATCATGCTTTTGTCCTTTATCGTTTGGCTTCACCACTTCTACACCATGGCAAACAATCCGAATGTAAATATCTTCTTCGGAATCACAACGATGATGATTGCCATCCCAACCGGCGTGAAGGTTTACAACTGGCTCTTTACCATGTACAGAGGTAAAATTACCTTTACCACGCCGATGTATTGGACACTCGGATTCCTTACTTTGTTTGTTTTGGGCGGCATGACCGGAGTATTGCTGGCTATTCCTCCTGCTGACTTTATGGTACACAACAGCTTGTTCCTCATCGCGCACTTCCACAATACGCTGATTCCTGGAGCATTGTTCGGATATTTGGCTGGTTTTGCCTACTGGTTCCCGAAAGCATTCGGTTTCCGCTTGAACGAAAGATGGGGAAAACTCTCATTCTGGGGTTGGGCTGTAGGTTTTATTCTCACATTCTTCCCAATGTACATTGCTGGATTTATGGGAATGCCGAGAAGACTTGCACATTTGAGCAATCCTGAATGGGCACCATTCATGTACGTAGCTCTGTTTGGAGCAATGGTAATCGGATTTGGTATTTTTGCTATGCTGGTGCAGCTTTATTTAAGCGTAAAAGACCGCAAGAAAAACATGGACATCACAGGCGATGCTTGGGGCGATGGAAGAACTTTGGATTGGTTTACAGCTTCTCCTCCTGCCGATTATAACTTTGCTATTATTCCAACGGTAGAAGAAATTGATGATTTTGCAAGAATGAAAAAAGATGGTACTGCTTACAAACAGCCTGAAAAATATTATCCTATCGTAATGCCGAAAAACAAACCTTACGGACCTATCCTTGGTGGATTGACTATTGCACTCGGATTTGCTATGGTTTGGTACATCTGGTGGCTTGCAATTGCTAGTTTTATTGGAATTATAGCTACTGTGATTTATTTCGGCTTCGACGACGACAACGAATACGTAATCCCTGCCGAAGAAGTTAAACGCATAGAAGATGAGCGCTATGCCACCATCGCTGCTGCTATGGCTCAAAAAACTAAAAACGAAAAGGAGGAAAAATAAATGAATACGACAGATAATAAACATAAAACCGATGCTGAAATAATTGCAGCAGAACATGCACATCACTCAGAACTAAATACGTTTGGTTTCTGGATATACCTGATGAGCGACTTGGTGATTTTCTCGGTGCTGTTTGCCACATTTATTGTTCTAGGAAAGAACTACGCAGGCGGCCCCGGACCAAAAGAACTGTTCCACCTACCCTACCTTTTTATTGAAACCATGTTTCTGCTTCTCAGCAGCGTGACATTTGGATTCAGCATGGTAGCCATGAACGACCACAACAAAAAAGGCGTTGTTATCGGTCTGATAATTACCGGACTGCTGGGATTGGGATTCATTGGAATGGAACTGTATGAATTTTATGAAATGATTATTGCAGGACACGGACCTGATAAAAGTGCATTTCTATCTACTTTCTTCACATTGGTTGCCACTCACGGTGCGCACGTAACGTTTGGTTTGATATGGCTGATAGTGATGGTTATTCAGATAACCCAAAAAGGGCTGGTAGATGGAGTTCGCTCAAGATTGATGAGACTGAGCTTGTTCTGGCACTTCCTGGACATTGTGTGGGTAGGAGTTTTCACTTTTATTTACCTGATGGGAATGGTGTAACCAAGCACTGCATATATTACTAACTGAATAAAATTATAGGAGAACAATATAATGAATCAATCGCATCATGAAAATGAAAATATGGGCGCAGGGCACATCACCAAGAAGAATTACATCGTTGGTTTTCTGCTTGCTACCCTTTTTACGATAATATCTTTCGGGCTGGTGGCTTTCGGTACTTCCATGTCAAGGGGCTTGGTAGTGATACTGCTTTCAGTTGCCGCCCTGCTGCAGATGTTTGTCCACTTGTACTATTTCTTACATTTGAACAAATCATCTGAACAACGCTGGAATGTCATTGCGCTGGCATTTACCGCCTTGCTGATATTTATATTTGTGGGTGGTACCATCTGGGTAATGTACACGCTGAACTTACGTATGATGTAGGGAAATATTCCTATTATAATAGAAAATCCGAGTCGTCTTCCCGATGACTCGGATTTTTTATTGCTAAAACTGAATTGGTCTTTTCACGTTTGGCTCATTTTTATCCAAAAATGGGACAAAATGACTCC
>CAZIRA010000147.1:0-6086 GCA_964541615.1 uncultured Paludibacter sp. | reverse complement strand
TTACAAATTTAATCAAAAATATGCTGACAACATCGATTTAATCGAATTTTCAGGTTGAAATGCTGAATTTAAAAAGCAGCAACTACCCGAAAATAATTAGACCTATATCTCCCGACCCCCCTTTCTCCCTGGGAAGATAGGGGAGCACTTTATGCGACTTAATTATTTCTTATGAATATGTCAAAAACTTATTCTATTTTCTGATAATAGAATATCAAAAAACAGCCACTTTCCGAAAATAGTTGCTGTTATTATGAATGTTTTCAAAAATTATTTTTCAGGGAGATGCGAAGTTTCATTTTGCAATTTACTGTTCCGAAAAAAAATCCAAATCGCCAGTAGAAACAAAAAAACCGAAGTAAACAACGGAACGATATAAATACTTGCCGGCGGAACCATCAGCGCAATCATCATGGCACCCACAGAAATAACGACTGCAGCAACCGCATAGCCAATTTCATCGTAAAACCAGGCGTAGGGGAAAAGGTGCGCGCCGGTAATAATCGCGTACGCCATGATGAAATAGTCGGGATGTTTTATCAGAATAAATACCAAAAAAGGGAAATAAATCAGTTGGGCGAAATTCAGCCACAATCCCAAAGGTTGCAATTCGTTACCTGCGATTTTCCAGTTTGTTTTTAAAATTTTCGAAAAACCCAGCGCCAAAGGTAGCAGCATGGCTCCGAAAATAAAAGTCAAAACGCTTTTATCATAAGAGTTGTTGGCAGAGAATTTCCAAATCAGAAAAATCACTAACCAGGTAATGGCTGCAGCCAAAATAAAGTCAATTCCATTTTTTGCTTTTAACTGAATTTCGAGTTTCAGTTTCGAAAGATTTGATAGTTTATCCATTTTTTATATGAATATTAAATTGAAAAAGATCTATTTTTAAGCATAAAAAACCCAACAAATTTACTAATTTTATTAAAAAATCATAAGAAATTTCAATGAAATTTACAAATAAAAAAGCGTCACCTTTCGGCAACGCTTTCTTAATTGTCTTAAAAATTAAATCTTCCATTTTCTATCTCCTTTTGGTGAAATAACCCGCAGGGGGATAGGGGCCGGGAGATTTAGAGGGGCTATTTTACTTCGTATCCTGCACAATCACATCAGCGCTTCCCTGTTGTTTCGGGTCGCTCTGAGCTTTTGCTTTGAGTTCGTCAATCTGATGTTTAGGTGCCACAGCTTGTTCGTAAACAGCGTCGGCCATACGTTTGTAACCGTTGTAACGCCATTTTGCGTTTTTCTCAGCTGCTTTGAAGAGCTCTTCGGCTTCAGCAGGGAATTGTTTAATCAATGAAGTATAACGCACTTCACCTTTCAGGAAGTCCTGGAATTTTGACCAATCCGGCTCTTTGCTATCCAGCTGCATCGGGTTTTTACCTTCGTCTTGCAGGCGTGGGTCGAAACGATACAAGTGCCAGTAACCACACTCAACAGCACGTTTTTGTTCGTCTTGAGCTTTGCCCATTCCGGCAACCAACCCGTGTGCTATACATGGTGAGTAAGCAATTACCACGGATGGTCCGTCGTATTCTTCTGCCTCGCGGATGGCTTTCAGCGTTTGTGATTGGTTTGCTCCCATAGCCACTTGTGCCACGTAAACATAACCGTAAGTGGCTGCAATCATACCCAGGTCTTTTTTACGAATACGTTTTCCGGCTGCCGCAAATTTAGCCACAGCACCTACCGGAGTAGATTTTGAGGCCTGACCTCCGGTGTTGGAGTAAACTTCCGTATCCAGCACAAGGATATTTACGTTTTTACCGGAAGCAATTACGTGGTCAAGTCCACCGAATCCAATGTCGTATGCCCAACCGTCGCCACCGATAATCCATTGTGAGCGTTTTACCAGGTAGTGACTCAAATCAGCAATCTGCTGGCAATGATCGCAGGTGCAGGCTTTTACCATTGGAGTAATTTTAGCTTCCAAAGCCAGTGTAGCTTCACCATCAAAGCGATTGTCGATCCATTCTTGGAACAAACCTTTCAATTCATCTGAACAGCAGTCGTTTTCGATAGCTTCTGTCATCAGGCGAACGATGCGTGCCTGCATTTTTTCTTCAGCCATCACCATACCCATTCCGAATTCGGCATTGTCTTCGAAAAGTGAGTTTGCCCAAGCCGGACCGCGACCGTCAGCTCCCGTTGTGTAAGGAGTAGAAGGAGCAGATGCTGAGTAAATAGAGCTACAACCGGTTGCATTGGCTACCATTTGACGATTACCAAACAGCTGAGTAACTAATTTTACGTATGGAGTTTCACCACAACCGGAACATGCGCCAGAGAATTCGAACAATGGAGTAGCCAGCTGAGTATTTTTAACATTACCTTTTACGTTAACCAGGTGTTGTTTTGAAGAAACTTCTTCAGCACAATATTCCCAGTTTACCTGATTTGGTTTTTGACCTTCAATAGGCATCATTTTCAGCGCTTTACCGTTTTTGTTGCCCGGACATACATCCACGCAGTTACCGCAATCCATACAGTCGAGCACGTCAACCTGAATACGGAAGCGAGTACCTTCAAATCCTTTACCGTTGGTTTTCAGCGTGTGTTCTTCTCCAAATGGAGCTTTTGCCAATTCTTCAGCATCCAGAATAAATGGACGGATAGAAGCGTGTGGACAAACGTAAGCACACTGGTTACATTGGATACAGTTATTCAAATCCCATTCAGGAACGAATGCTGCCACACCACGTTTTTCGAATTTGGTAGTTCCCTGAATCCAGGTTCCATCTTCACGACCTTTGAATACAGATACAGGAAGGTTGTTACCATTTTGAGCGTTTACCGGACGAACGATGTCGCGGATAAATGCAGGTACGTTGTCGTTTACTTCTACTTCATCTGCCAGATTTGCCCATTCTGACGGAATTTCAACTTCTACATATTCACCACCACGGTCAACAGCCGCGTAGTTTTTATTTACAATTACTTCACCTTTTCTTCCATATGATTTCACAATGGCTTTTTTCATTTGCTCAACCGCCAAATCGTAAGGAATTACATTGGTGATTTTGAAGAATGCTGATTGTAGAATGGTGTTGGTGCGGTTACCCAGACCAATTTCGTGTGCAATGTCAGTTGCATTGATGATATAAAGCTTGATGTTGTTTTGAGCAAAATAACGTTTGATGTTCAGCGGAAGATTGTCTTTCACTTCTTCAGCATTCCAAACAGTATTCAACAGGAATGTTCCGTTCTTTTTCAATCCGTTAGTTACATCGTACAGACGAAGGTATGCCTGAACGTGGCAAGCTACGAAGTTTGGAGTGGTAACCAAATAGGTAGAACGGATAGGAGAGTCGCCAAAACGCAAGTGCGAACAGGTGAAACCTCCCGATTTCTTGGAGTCGTACTCAAAATAGGCTTGAGAATATTTATTGGAATTGTCACCAATGATTTTGATGGAGTTTTTGTTAGCTCCAACAGTTCCGTCAGCACCAAGACCGTAGAATTTTGCTTCGTATGTACCTTCGCCACCCAGTGAAATTTCTTCACCCAATGGAAGAGAAGTAAATGTAACATCATCTACAATACCTACTGTAAAACGGTTGCGCGGAGTAGGCAATGCCAGGTTTTTGTAAACGGCAAATACCTGAGCTGGAGTAAAGTCTTTGGATGAAAGCCCGTAACGTCCGCCTACTACAAGCGGTTGATTTTCTGTTCCGTAAAGAGCATCTTTAATATCTAAATAAAGAGGTTCGCCGTTAGCTCCCGGTTCTTTGGTACGGTCAAGTACACAAATCCGTTTTGCAGATTTTGGAAGTACAGAAAGGAAATGTTTTGCCGAGAAAGGACGATACAAGTGAACAGAAACAAGACCAACTTTTTCGCCTTTTTCCATCAAGTGGTCAATTCCTTCGCGGATAGCTTCGGTAGCAGAACCCATAGCAATTACTACGCGATCAGCTTCAGGATCTCCGTAATAATCAAACAGTCCGTATTTACGTCCGGTAATTACAGCCAGTTGATCCAAATATTCTTCTACAATTCCAGGTAGTGCGTCGTAGAAAGGATTAGCAGCTTCGCGTGATTGGAAGTAAATATCCGGGTTTTGAGCCGTACCACGAACAACAGGATTTTCAGGATTCAAACCGCGTTTGCGGAATTCTGACAGAGCATCCTGATCAACCAATGCCTGAACAGCTTTGGCATCAATTTCTTCGATTTTCTGAATTTCGTGAGATGTACGGAATCCGTCGAAGAAGTGTACAAATGGAATGCGGGATTTGATAGCAGCCAGGTGAGCCACTGCAGCCAAATCCATTACTTCCTGCACAGAACCTGTTGCAAATAATGCACAACCTGTCTGGCGTACAGCCATAACGTCCTGATGGTCGCCAAAGATTGAAAGTGCCTGAGCGGCAATTGCACGGGCAGATACATGATATACGCCCGGAAGCAGCTCGCCGGCCACTTTGTACATGTTCGGAATCATCAGAAGCAAACCCTGAGAAGCCGTAAAGGTAGTTGCCAATGTACCGGTTTGAAGCGTGCCGTGCATGGCTGCTGCCGCTCCACCTTCTGATTGCATTTCTTCAACAAGCACTGTTTCACCAAACATATTCTTTCTACCGGAAGCCGCCCATTCATCGACGTATTCAGCCATAGTAGAAGAAGGTGTGATTGGATAAATTGCAGCCACTTCGCTAAACATGTAGGCGATATGAGCGGCAGCCTGATTACCATCACAGGTAATAAATTTCTTTTCTTTTGCCATTGTCTGTTTAAAATTTTTGCCCCGGTTCCCTTTTCTGGGAAAAACAGGATTTATTGTTATAGATTAATATTTTTAGTTTTTAATTGCTGTTTTATAATGTGGAATATATTTTTCAGACAAAAATCAATATAAAAAACCGAAAAGCCAGATTGGAATCTCATTTTTGCCAATTTTAGATTCGTCAACCACCGCGTAATATACAAGCGGATTTTTTTTCCGGATCTCTTTATCGCGGTAATAAGCTATATTCAACGTGCCGTCAACCAGAAAATCGGCATGTTTTTTTCCAAGATTTACTTTATGACGTGAATGCAAAGCATTGTAGAGAAATGTCATGTGTTCGTATTCCGGAATTACCTCATCTACCAGCACATGCATGATGTTCGTGTTTTGAGGGAAAACGGCTCGCGGTTTCTTTGGAAAATTATCGCCATTTGGGTAAAGCAGATTCAGCAAACGTGCATCCCGCAAATATTTCAAATAATTCATCACTGTGGAGCGTGATGTCTGAATTTCGTCACTCAATTGGCTGACATTCAGCGTACAAGGTGCACACTGCATTATCAGGTTCAGGAGTTTTCTGATATTCGAAAGATATTTTAAATCAATTTGCTTGATTAGTAAAATATCAACTTCCATCACCATGTTGATGGTTTTAAGCAGATTTTCGGAATAATTTCTTGATTCCAGAAAAAATGGATAAAAACCATGGTGCAGATAATCTGAAAAATGGTCTAATGGATTGACAATGTTACGAATTTTTTCTGATATTTCTATTGGATTTTTAAGTATTTCTTCCAAAGAATATTTTGGAAATTCATTTCCGGATTTCAAATTCAAATATTCCCGAAACGAAAATCCCTGAAGATTGTACACAGCTACTACGTCCTGCAGGTCTGTATTGTCTTCCACAAGGCGCATTACCGACGAACCTGTGAAAATTATCTGTAATTCCGGAAAATTGTCGTAGCAGAACCGAAGCTCTTTCGACCAGTTTTCGTACTTGAAAATCTGGTCAAGAAGCAGTGTTCTTCCGCCGTTGGCATAGAATTCGCCCGCAAAATCGATCAGCGTGTGGGTAGTGAAATAAAAGTTGTTGAAATTCACATACAAGCATCGCTTGTGGTTAGTTTCGTAGTGGTCCCTTGCAAATTGGAGTAAAAATGTGGTTTTTCCAACTCCACGGGTACCTTTGATCCCAATCAGGCGGTGTGTCCAATCAATTTCATCGGTCAGTAGTCTTCTGACAGGCGATTCAACACGTTGTACCAGGTATTTATGTGTTCTTATAAAACTTTCCATTCTTGATAGAAGTTGCCACAAAATTAGATAAAATAATTGGTTTTGCAAAGTGGAG
>CAZIRA010000146.1:0-6167 GCA_964541615.1 uncultured Paludibacter sp. | reverse complement strand
GGTTTCTGGTATGAACTTTGTTAATTATTTAGATGTTTAAATGATGTATAATTAAATTATTATTAACAAATAAATTTTTAAAAATTATGAAAAATACTGGTGGTGTATTGGCAGCCCTTCTTGGAGGCGCAGTAGTTGGAGCAGCTTTAGGTTTACTTTTGGCTCCTGAAAAAGGTGAAGAAACAAGAGCAAAAATCGTTGATACTTTTGATACAACGAAAGAAAAAGTAGTTGACGCTTTGAAAAAAAGAGGTATCAATCTGGACAAGAGTGACCTGGAAGATCTTGTGGATGATATCAAGTCTGATGTAGAAGAATTTGCATAACCACATGGCTGGTAAAACAGAAGCAAACAGCGGTTTCCAAAAGCTTTTTACGGAAGTAAAGGACTATGTGGAGCTGCGTATGGACTACCTGCAGGTGGGAATGGTTGAGAAATTGACTAAACTGATTTCCAAAATGCTGGTTCTATTCATTACGATTGTACTTGCTATGGCTGTGCTGTTTTATCTGTTGTTTTCTCTTGCCTACGCATTAGCTCCAACACTTGGATTTATTTCTAGCTTTGCAGTTATTGCCGGTATATTTTTGCTGTTGACGGTGATAGTGCTTGCATTTCGCAAGAGCTTAATTGTTAATCCAATCTTGAAGGTAATGGTTGATTTATTTTATGACGAAACAAAGGAAAACAAGAACGAAGATGAAGACAATGCAACAGCTGTATGAAAACAGGAATTTAAGACTTGAAGATTTATCTGATGTTAAAAAAAACCTGAAGCAAAGGATCAATGCTCAGCAAGAACAATTGATGGTCTCCGCAAAACAACTGGTTCCTTTTACGAAGGATTCTACAACCATTAACCTGAATAAAAAAAGCCTGTCTCCTCTGTCACTTATTACTACGCCTATCAGAAAAGGCAAAACAATGACTGTGGTGGAAGGAATTTTGATAGGATTTAAAGTCATGAGAAGTATTCGCAGGTTTTTGCGGAGGTAAATGTCATACAAAATAATAACAAAAAGGGCAGCTATAATTTAGCTGCCCTTTTTGTTATATCGTAATTTCTCAAATTTTTAGTTGATGATAACTTTTGTGCGCTGTTTTCCGGCCTGGATGATTAGTATAATATTTTTTGGCAAATGACTGATATCTACAATGTCAGAATCTGCTTTAATGCTTCTCAAACGCTGTCCCATAGCGTTAAACACATAAATCTCACCATTTCCAACCTCTTCGGCAGGTACAAAAACTTTGACACTTTCATCCAACTGAACTACAGCACGAAGCTGCTTTTCAAAAGGATATGCCAGTGTACGTACTTTTATTGTGTTTGAAAAGTCGGTTATATTTTCATATGAATACGTAGTGTTTTTATCACTGGCTTTTACTTTGAAAAAATAATCTCTGTCAGAAATTAAATTGTTTAATATTTCACTATTTGTATTGAGCCATTTGTTATCTACAATTTTAGTCTCATTTCCATCAATTCCAGCCTGCGTAACAGTAAGATAATATCCGGCTGCAGGTTTATCATTGTCCATTACTTCATTCCAGGTTGCAGTAAAAGATTCATATGTTACATCTTTACCTTCGTTTGCCAATGGTGAAACTACATAAACTCGTCTGGATGATTTGGCATTTATAGGTAACTGGATTTTTTCTGCAAGTTGAGATTCAATTATCAAATTAGTGCTGTGTGACATAAAGTAGGAAGGCACAGTTGGGTTGTACCTTATTGAAACTAATACAGGATTCACTATGCTGTCTGTATCTGGAGCTAATGATAAAGTTTTAGCCCACATAGTTTCCGGAGCAGATTGTAATTTAATCTCAAAGTGTTCATCATTAGTAAAAGACAACATCATATCATTAAGTAATCTTCTTCCTGAAATTTCAATATCCTGAACTTCGGAAGGGGTTCCTTGTACAGTCTCAAAATGTTTGAATGAATTGGATGCTACCAGTAAAGGTGCACCAGAACCTCCCTTGAATCTAAATGCAATGACTCCGTTTGTTTCTTCAATAAATGTGATAGATTGATCGTTTAATTTTGTGCCATTCCGCAAAACCGGAATATAACTTTGTATATTGCTTGTCCCCGGGAAAGGATCACCTCCTAAACTGCTGCTGGATCCAATGCCGTCAGCTTCCATAATATCTACTCCCATTTTAGCAGGGTCGTTGTTCGGTTGGTTGTACATCCAGTCATTAGCATCGTAATTTATTCTGTAAATTAACATGCCGTGTCCCGGCAGATAAGCATCCCAACTAACTTTTTGCCTGTTTTCTAAAAGAAAAAATTCTAATGGCTGTGGATTGTCTGGGTTTTGGTTAAATTCTTCTGTTTGTGTGATAATAAATGCGTTATTTGAAGTTATCAAAGGGTTGATAACAACATTTTGCGGGTTAGTTAACAATTTTGGCTGCAAGAAACCCAGCTGAAAACGCTCAAAGGAATTATAGGCAGGAGGAGTTTTTCCCTTATTCAGATAAGCTCCGCCATCCATTATATTCCAGTTTGAAAGAGTATGATGTTTTGCCCCGTTGGTAGCATACATATCGGCAAGGCCTATGACGTGTCCAAATTCATGCGTGAAAGTTCCTATTCCTGCCATTTCAGTTCCTGAGCTTGATCTCAATTCAGAAGTGCACGCGTAATCCATTATGCGTTTACCATTGAAAGTTATTGACTCAACCGTACCTGAATAATTACCGCCGCTGTATTGAAATGTTGGATAAATTGCCCATCTATGCGGCCAGACTTTATCTGCTCCACCATTTTCAGCTTCATTATGGCCTGCATAATATACAAAAATATTATCTACAAAACTATCGTTGTCAGTATCGTAAATTGAAAAATCGACTCCATCAGCACTAGCTGCAGTACAAGCGTCAACAATCATTTGTACGGGTCTGAGATCATTACCATCTGTACTGTTGCCCCCGTAATGTATGTATGAATTGGGAAGCTTATATGGGCCTACTACATCAAACTGAGGAGTAAAAGCACCCATTGAGTTGTCGTTGAAATAATCGCGGGCAGACCCGATAGCGCCATTTTCGTTGTAACCTTCTTTATTTAGTTTGTCATTAAAGGCTGCCTGAGGATTAGGTGTAACGAAATTGAGGTCGTTAAAATTCACTAAAATAACCAATGCCCGTGGTGATCCTACATTTGGAAATTTACTTGATGCCGGGATTGATGCAGATGCCGGAACACTTGCTTGAGCACGCATTTTACGTGCAGCTAAATTAGCTTCGCTAAAATCAATGTTTGAGGGCAAACTTCTTACAAACTGTTTTTCAGAAGCTGATCTCGATGTGCTGTTATTAGCTTTCACACGGGTATTTATTTTTTGGCCTTGATTATCAACTTTTGCATAATTAAAGATGCCGTCTTTGTCTTTTACAATCAAAAATCCATCTTCTGTAGTATGATAATGGTGAAATTCATCTCCTTTTAACATAACGGTCAAAGTGGTACCGTCCGGTTGTGTAATAGTAACCGGATAAGGAGATGCAGGCACAGCAAAAGACCTGATAGAAATAGTTACAAGCAATATTACTGCAATAGCGTATACTAAATTTCTTTTCATTAAAATTTTGTTAAATAAATAAACAACAAAGATACAATTTTCAACTACAATTTTAATCCTAAAATTGTTAAAACATAAAAAAAGATTAGCTATTTGACAGGTTAAATTCCTTAGCTAGTAGTTTATACGATTTTTTCCTTGACTCCATTTCAGGATACATATCAAAAATCATGATTTCATCCACGCCGGTTATTTCAGATAATTCTTGCAATTTTCCTGAAACAGTGCTCGGACTGCCGATAACAAATTTTTGTAAAATTTCTTCCCTTACTGCCAGTTCCTGTTGTGAATATTTGTAATCATAGTGATCGAGTAGAAGGGTAGAGTTGAATTTTAGCTTTCCACTCGAAAACAACGTCCAGTAAAGTATAGCAGGTTCGGCCACATGCCAGGCTTCTTCGTCGGTTTCAGCAGTAATAACTACCATGCAGAGAATACTTTTAGGCTTGGAATAATATTTGGAAGGAATGAAATTTTTCTGATAATACTGCAATGCATCAACTGCCATCGGTGCATTAATCTGTGCTGCAAAAACGAAAGCCAGCCCGTGTTTGACTGCAAACTGCACTCCTCCCATACTTGATCCAAGCATGAAGAATTCAGGTGTCAACGAAGGATCAGGACTTGCAGTGATGTTGCTGTACGGGTGATCTGTACGTAAATTGTGACCAAAAAAACCAAACAATTCCTCTAATTGCTCCGGAAAAACATCTTCACGAACTAATTCCCAGCTACGTCTCAATGCCAAAGCAGTTCGTCCATCTGTTCCCGGCGCCCGTCCAATTCCCAAATCCACACGTCCGGGATAAAGTGCTTCAAGCATTGAAAAACGCTCAGCTACATTCAGTGAACTGTGATTTGGGAGCATCACACCACCACTCCCTACGCGTATCTGCTTTGTCAATGCCCCGATATGCGCTATCATGATCTCAGGCGACATGCTCATCAACGATTTGTTATTGTGGTGCTCAGTAAACCAATAGCGTGTATATCCAAGCTGATCGGCCAGAACGGCAATTTCGGCCGAATGATTCAGCACGTCAGTTGCTGAGGTGTCATCCTTGTTAAATCTTGCAAGGTCAAGTATAGAAAGTTTTAGATTACTCATATTTTGATTTTTGAAATGAAATATTGAAACTCTAACGATAAAACGGGTGAAATGGTTTTCAGGGTTTTAAAATAAGACTGCCGGAGTTCACATCCCCGGCAGTCTTATTTTTCTTAAAGAAAAAAATCTTAACCAATATTGATAATTTCCAGTTTATTCCTTGATAAAACATCTTGTTCTGAAGTAGGGTTCTTTTTCATAATTATCCCAAATTCCCACTGCATTTACGTTTGTTTCAAGCTGGCCGGTAGAGATAGCAGTTTTCACTCCGCGGGCAATTGCTGCTTTGTTCATTTCTACGTAATAGAGTGAGTGAATGCCTTTGTGCTGCCATTCAGGCACAACGCCATTGAAGTAAAGATCGATTTTATCGTACTTCCTGAGTGCTTTGAGAATGTGGATAAATCCAAACGGAAACAGACGTCCTTTGGCTTTCTTGAACGCTTCCGAAAGTGAAGGGAATAAGATGCCGAATCCTACAACCTTATCATTTTCGTCAGTCAGGAAGCAGAGCAGTTCCGGTCTGGCAAAGCCAAAATAGGCATCCATGTAGTATTTTATCTGCTTTTCATTCAGTTTTGTAAATCCGTAAAGTTGCGTAAATGACTCATTCAGAGCATTGAAAAAGCCCGGAACATATTTTTTAACTTCAGCTTTTGTCTTTGGAACGATCGTATTTACTTTGTATTTCTGAGAAATCAATTTGTTGATACGTTCAAGTTTTTCAGGCACCGGTTGGTCAGCTTTGAACTTGTACTGCACCCAATCTACCGATTTTTTGAATCCGTGTTTTTCCATATGCTTTGGTGCATAAGGATAATTGTAAGCACTCGTAATGGCTGGCTCATTATGAAAACCCTCAATCAGCATCCCTTCGGGATCCATATCGGTAAATCCGAGCGGACCGTGGATACCTTTCATCCCTTTTTCGGCACCCCATTTTTCAGCGGCATCGAGCAGCGCTTTGGACACTTCCTCATCGTCAATGAATGCAATCCATCCAAAACGAGTTTTGAAATCGTTCCAGGTTTCGTTGGCTTTGTGATTGATGATTGCTGCAATTCGTCCAACAACTTTTCCGTCTTTTTTTGCCAGGAAAAATGCGGCATCGCAAAATTCAAAGGAGGGATTTTTAGTTGGATCAAATGTGTTTTTTTCGTCAAAAATCAGAGGTGGAACCCAGTTTTTGTCGTTTTTATAGAGCTCAAAAGGAAACAGGATGAATTGCTTCATTTCCTTTTTTGTTTTTGCTTCAATTATTGTAACCAAAGTGTATTTTTTTAAGGATTCAGAACAGGCGACAAAGATACTGAAATTTTGTAAAATCTAGCAAAATTTGTGAATCTTAACCAGGATAAGATGTGATATTTTTGGATCATAAATCTTATTCAGAATTATTTGTTTCACCCATGAGAAATTTTGAAGAAAAATCATGAAAAGGAAAAGTTTGATAAAAGTAATT
>CAZIRA010000145.1:4119-6239 GCA_964541615.1 uncultured Paludibacter sp. | reverse complement strand
GATGTAACAAGTGATCAGAACAGCTGGAAAAAAGCTGATTATTTCTTTGGCCCGACAGGGGCTACTTTTACTCCCAATGCTGCTACCGGCACAACATCTGAAAATATAGTTACTACGGATTCAAAAGTTACCTGGCTGCCAAAAGAAATTACTTTGCCTGAAACACTTTCAGCTGAACTTAAAGCGTTGAGTGAGTTTGATTTTGCTTTTGGAATAAATGCAGAAAAAACAGATTATTATTTGGATAATATTTTGTTTGTATCAACATCTTCAGGAATAGTAAATCAAACATCATCCTCAATTTATTTCCACAATAATACATTAAACCTAAATAATCCTGGCTCAGTTCAGGTTTTTGATATCAACGGACGTCTGATTGTAACCCGGGAAAATGTTTCAGCTGTTGATTTGTCAACCATTTCTCGCGGAGTTTACATCGCTAAAGCTGTTGTGGAAGGAAAAACTGAAATCATCAAATTTGTAAAGTAAAGTCCTCGTAACTTATAACACTTGTTATTACAAGAAAATGAAACAGGGTTTGCTTCAAAAGAAGCGAAGCCTGTTTCATGTTGAACTGTAATCTCTTAGAAAATTTCCTATCTCGATCTGTATTCCAGTGGTGTGCAGCCAACCCGTTTTTTGAAAAATGAGAGGAAATATCCATCGGAACTGAAATTCAGACTGTAAGCAATTTCTTTGATAGGTATAGTGGTTTCAGCTAACAGTTCTTTGGCTTTTCGTATTTTCAATTCTTGGAAATACTGTGCAGGTGAATATCCGGTGTATTCCTTGAAAGCCTTTCGGAACCATGAGTAGCTTGTGCCGAGATTATGTGCAAGTTCTTGAATGTCAATCACATTGGAAACATTTTCAAGCATGATGATTTTTGCTCTTTCAATAAGCTGTCCAAATTCGTTGGATTCAAAATTCTTGTTTTCTGAAAGCGAAAGAACCATTCCCAGAATGTGAAGAACTATGCCGGAAAGGTATTGCTGGGAAGATTTCTTCTCTTCCTTAGCAATTTTAATAGCCGTAAAAAAAAGATTCACCAGCTCCTCATTCGAGCCAATGTCCAGGATAGGATTTGCAGGCGAAATAAATCCGTTTTTTACCAGGTTATTGATAATTGAACCTTCAAAACCGATGTAATATTCATTCCATCCTGTATCTACATCAGGTTGATAAGAGTGCCAGTAACCCGGAAAAAGAACGATCATCTGTCCTTTTTTTACGATCTGTTTTTTGGTTGTTTGAGATGTGAAAACACCCTTGCCTTTGCTGATATAAACGAATTGGAATTCAGAAAGCACCCGTCCTTTATTGGGATTGAAGTAGTATTTTTTTGGATGATCGGTTGAAGGATATATAACGTTGGGAGGTATGGGTTGAAAGCCAACAGTGTTGACAGTCAACCCAAATTTTTTATCTCTTTCGTTGACCAAAAGATACTTAAAATCTATTCCGAAATCATTAAAGCGCATACTTTCAAATAATTAAAAATATTTTTATGCGTCCTGCCTGGAACAAAGATAAGTAAATTTTTAGAATAAATTTGGTATAATCAACGAAAATATTAAAATTCCCATTCCAAGTACTAAATAACCGACCGCTTTATTTCCGGCACCTTTCCATTCTTTCAGAATTATTCCCCAAACATTACTGAAAGTAACATTCAGCGACATCAGAATACTCCAGGAGAACGCCATCATAGCACTTCCGGGTGTGAGAAAGCTCTTGCCAAGTTCCAGTCCGAAGAACTGGGAATACCACAGAATGCCTGCCAGAGCGCAGAAAAGCAGGTTGTTGACAAAAATATTTTTGGGAACACCAAAATAATCTTTCAGTGTTTTGTTTTTTACATTTTGAAACAGGCAGTAAACAGCATTGGTCAGAAAACCACCGAATGTAATCAAGAGTATAGCTGGAAGTCCAGCATAAAGTGCTTTTGTTCCCATATTGATTGCAGCCTCCTTAATTGGAGTTGCAGCTTCGATTCCCAAGCTGAAACATGCGCTCATAACCCCTGCAAGTAATGCTACCAGGAGACCTTTTCCCAAAGCAAAATCCTTAATTGCCGCCTTTTTTTGTTCCTCTGTCATGTTTTTGGACCGCAGACTGCC
>CAZIRA010000145.1:0-4019 GCA_964541615.1 uncultured Paludibacter sp. | reverse complement strand
CCTTAATTGCCGCCTTTTTTTGTTCCTCTGTCATGTTTTTGGACCGCAGACTGCCCGCGAATCCAATCACAGAAATTCCGGCAATGGCCACACTCACCCCGATAAGGAGAATCAATCCTTTTCCGTGGAATAAATCAGTTCCGGCCATTAGTGCCGGAATTAAAGTTCCAAAAGCTGAACAGGTCCCGAGAGCAACGCTTTGACCTAGAGCAACTCCAAGATAGCGCATGCTAAGGCCGAATGTAAGACCACCAACTCCCCACAGAATTCCAAAGAATATGGCTTTCCAGGCCGCACCATCGCCTGACGAAAGGATTTCACCCAGAGAATGACCTTCGGGAACAGCTAAAAGAGCACCGAGATAGGGAAAAACCAGCCAGGCAAAAATGCCCTGCACAAGCCAGAAACTTTCCCAAGCCCATGTTTTCACTTTTTTAATAGGAACGTATGAGCTCGACTGGCCCATACTTCCTATTGCTATGATAATCAGACCTAAAATGGTATTCATCTATTAAACTCTTTTTGATGTCACATTATCTTCGTAGTCTTCTATTTCCCTGATGTAATCATCACCTACAGCAATACCTTGTGTTTGGCAATAATAGTTGTACACAGCATTCCAGGGCATTCCTTTCAGTTCTTCAAGATATGCTAAGCGCTGGAAGTTTTTGTCCTGTACTTCAAATTCTCTCAGTTTGGCAGTTGGTTCCAAAAGTGCTTGCAGCATCGCTTTTTGAGTCGAGCGGATACCTACTACATAAGCACCGATTCTGTTGATTGAAGCATCGAAGAAGTCCAGTCCTACATTGATGCGGTCCATCTGGCCGGAGCGAACCAATTCCTGAGTAAGTCCAAGCAGTGCATCGTCTATAATCACTACGTGGTCGCTGTCCCAACGTTCCGGACGGCTCACGTGCAAGGTTACCTGAGGTACATAAAGCAGTACAGAAGAAATTTTATCAGCTATTCCTTCAGTTGGATGGAAGTGTCCGGCATCCAGTGTAAGTGCCATGTTGTTTTTAACGGCATATCCCATGTAGAATTCATGCGAACCGACCACGTAGCTTTCGCTTCCGATTCCAAACAGTTTACACTCAACGCAGTCAACCAGATATTTCGTGTCAATTTTTTCAGCAAGTACTTCGTCTAAAGACTCCTGAAGCAATTTTCTGTGTTCGTAGCGGGAAACGGTTTTGTCTTTTTCGCCATCATGTACCCAGATATTGTGAACACAAGGTGATCCTTGCTGGCGTCCCATTTCTTCAGCTATGCGGCGGCATGCCCGAAGGTGGTTTTTCCAGAAATTTCTGATTTCTGGATCAAAGCTTGAAAGTGTATAGTTGCCTGATTTTTCGTGAGAGAAGAAAGTAGAGTTGAAATCGAGTTTAATGCCGATTTTTTTAGCCCAGTCAATCCAGGATTGGAAATGCTTTGGTTCAATTTGATCTCTGTCAACAAATTCTCCGCCAAAGTCGCCATAAATAGCGTGTAGGCTCAGGCGGTGAGTTCCAGGAATTAATTTTACTACTTTTTCAATGTCTTGTTTCAATTCGTCAATGGAGCGTGCTTTTCCCGGATAGTTACCGGTAGTTTGTATGCCGCCGGAGAGTTGTCCGTCTGGATTTTCAAAACCTGTAACATCATCAGACTGCCAGCAGTGGATTGAAATTGAAAGTTTGTTCAGCTGGTCGATGGCTTTGTCTACATCAACTCCTAATGTTGCATATTGCGCTTTTGCTGCTTCGTATGCTTTGGTAATTTGTTCTGCTTTCATAGCTTAAAATATGATTAATGAATATTTATAAATTAAATTTCTTTGAAGATTGCGAGGTATTTTTGGTAGTTGCTGTCCCAAACTTGTGAATATTCCGGAGAGAAAACTTCCAGTTCAACAGAATTTCGGATAATTTGGCGCATCTCTTTTTTGTCGGAAACCAGCCCTGCAGCTTTTGCCTGCATTAGCAAGTTGCCTATGGCAGTAGCTTCTGACGGTCCTGCATACACAGTTTTGCCTATAGCGTTGGCTGTGAATCCGTTGAGCATTTTATTCTGAGCACCGCCGCCGATGATATGAAGCGTTTCGATTGGGAAATCTGCCAGTTTTTGAAGGTTGGTAAGAACTTGTTTGTATCTGAAAGCCAGACTTTCGTAAATGCATCGGGCAATTTCTCCCATTGATTCGGGCACATATTGACCGGTCTGACGGCAGTATTCTTTTATGGAATGAGTCATGGATAGTGGACTGGCAAAGCAGGGCGAATCCGGATTGATGAAACTTTGGAAGGGAGTGGCTTTCTGGGCTGCTTTCACTATTTCATTGTAAGAAACAGCTCCATCTTTTTCCCATTCTTTTTTGCATTGTTCGATCAGCCACATACCGCAGATGTTTTTCAGTAGTCTTACTGAACCGTCAGCGCCGCCTTCGTTGGTAAAGTTGAGAGCATATGTTTCTTCGTTAATGACCGGCTCTGCCGATTCTATACCCATCAGCGACCAGGTTCCGGAACTTAAGTATGCAAAGTTTTCGTTTTCAGCAGGTGCAGCCAGCACAGCCGATCCGGTGTCATGTCCGGCAACAGCAATCACGGAAATATCTCCAAGTCCGGTCAGTTCTTTGACAGAATTCGACAATTTGCCGATTTCAGCTCCGGAAAATACAATGGGAGCAAAGTTTTCCTGTTTTAGATTGACAGCTTCAAGCAGTGAATCGTCAAAATTGCGCATGTAAGGATTGATCATTTGTGAGGTGGACGCGATGGTATATTCGGTCACCATTTTGCCGGTAAGAAGATAGGAGAGGGCATCCGGCATGAATAAAATTTTATCGATTACCGGATAGGTGGAAGTGTTTTCTTCCAGTTGAGTTGCCAGTTGGAAAAGAGTATTGAAATTCATAATCTGAATTCCGGTCTTGTGGTAAACCTCCTCTTTCGACATTTTTTTGAAAAACCTCTCCGGAGCTCCGAATGTGTGAGTGTCGCGGTAGCTGTAGGGCATTCTCAGCGGCTCGCCGTCATTTCCAAAACATACAAAATCAACACCCCACGTGTCTATTCCCAGTGAAATCAGTTCTATTCCTTCCGATTTTACGTGCTGAAGTGACTTGATGATTTCTGAATATAAATGCAGCAAATCCCAGTAAAGTCTTCCGTTAATTTCTACGATTGGATTTGCAAAACGGTTGATTTCCTTCAGTTCCAATCGGTTGTTTTCAATATTTCCTAGGATCGCTCTTCCACTCGATGCACCTAAATCTATGGCCAGGAAAGAGCTTGCAGTGTTTTTGCTCATGGTGTGTAAATGAAAATAATAGATTTAATTTAGCTAATGCAAAAATATAGAATAATTAAAGGAATATATTGAAAAAATGATTTAATAACTATATTATTTGATAAAAATCAAAAAAAATAAATTTCAGCAATCGAAAAAAATGGTTGCTTTTCATCTATATATACATTTAATATTTATCAAAAACTTTAGGTGATTAAAATGTCATTTATCAAAGTTTTAATATCATTTTTATAGGTATGAAATATATTTTTAGCAATAAATTTGCATCATCAATTTCTGTGTTTCGGAAAAAAATATTGTTGATTTTGGAAGTCATTTGATTGATTTTTCCCTTTCTGAGATTTTTGCGCTCATTGATTTATTTCAAAATAATTGTTGTCCGATATTAAATTAGTGAACATGCACAAATAGAAACTAATCAATAAGATAAATTGATTTCGCCCCTACAGGGCTTGCTATTCAGGGTGGGACTTTTACTACTACCATAATCTCGCCTCTACGAGGCTTTGCGAAGGCACATAGTGCCGTAATTTTGGTAGGAATAAAGTTCCCGGCAAACTACTAAGCCCTGTAGGGGCGAAATTAAGGTTTTATCGGACAATAATGTTTCAAAATAATTTTTTTTTCAAATAGTTTACAGTAATTATCTTATTGCTTTGTTAATCAAGGGGATAATTTAGATCTCTCAATTGCCGAAAACAGAATAATTCTAAAAAATTAATTTTAAA
>CAZIRA010000144.1:0-6302 GCA_964541615.1 uncultured Paludibacter sp. | reverse complement strand
AGTTTTCGGTATGAAAAGAGTGAACGAAACGCCCTGAATGGTGTGAATCTGAAAATTCCCTATGGGAAAACGGTTGCACTGGTTGGAGAAAATGGTGCCGGGAAATCTACACTGATAAAACTTCTTTGCGGATTTTACAATCCTTCGGAAGGAGTAATTACCATTGACGGAATTCCTGCGGATAGGATAGGAAGCAGGAAAATCCTTGAAAATACAACTGCCGTTTTTCAGGATTTCGCCCTTTATCAGGTTTCAGCCATGGAGAATATCTTGCTCGGCGATTTTTACCGCCAACCGGATGTTGAAAAGGCAAAACAGAGTGCCGAAACAGCAGGAATCGGTGAAATTCTTGAAAATCTTCCCAATGGTTACCGTACCCGGCTGGGACATTTATTCCGTGAAAGCGAAGAACTCAGCATCGGACAGTGGCAGAAAATGGCTTTGGCGCGTGCATTCTATCGGGATGCGCCGTTGTTGCTTATGGATGAGCCGTCAAGCGCCCTCGATGCCGGTTCGGAAAGGCAGATAATTGATTCTCTGAAGAAATTAGCCCAAAATAAAACCACCCTTATCGTCAGCCACCGGCTTTCAACAGTACAATGGGCCGATTATATCTATCTGCTTGAAAATGGAGCAGTTGCAGAGTCGGGAACTCACCGGGAATTAATGAAAAAGGAAGGAAAATACTTCCACCTGTTTCGCAGCCTGAAAGAGTGATTTCAACAGGAAAATTACTTTTTAACCTTTTTTTCTGTTTCCAACTGAGCTCTCGATTTGCTTTGTGTAACGATGTAAACACCTGAAAACACAAGAATAGTAGAGACAATTGTTTGCACAGAAAGTTTGTCCATCCCAACAATTACAGCGGCAAAAGTGGCTGTGATTGGTTGTAGGTAGTTGTACATGCTCAGCGTAGTCGGACGTAGCGTTTTCTGTCCGATGGGCAGAAGCATATAAGTAAAAAATGTTGCGAGGCAGACAATGTACACAATCCGCAAATAAACGCTTGCATCTAAAGCGGCAAAATCAGTGTGTATAATAGGTTTGTAGGAAAAAGGGAGTGTCATTATAGTTGCAAAAAGAAACATCCATTTCATTGATGTGACGGAGGAATACCTTGAAATTAAATCCTTGAAAAGTGTAAGGTAAAGCCCGAATGAACTGATTGATATAAGTAAGATAAGATTTCCAACCATATTTCCACCACCGTCAGCACCCGAGCTGTGCACAATCAGCACCAAAGCTCCCGTAGCTCCGACTAACACGCCGATTGCTTTCAGCAACGTGATTGGTTCTTTGATGATAAAAGCAGCAAAAATCATGGTCATAATCGGCAGCATAGTCACTACCACCGATGCATCGATGGGTGAAGTGAGCGAAAGTCCGACGATAAATGGAATTTGATTAGTGACAAGTGCGAGAATGGATGCAAAAAAGAATCGAATTATATCTTTTGTTGGAACTTTCTCATTTTTTACAAAAATCGATAATACCCAAAAAAGTACGGCAGCGCCAGCCATTCGGAAAAATGTAAGCAGATAAGGATCGATAATCTCGGGGATGATACTGCGCGAGATGGTAGTGTTCAAGCCAAAAATGATATTAGCCACCAGCAGCGAAATATGTCCCGTTGTTTTTGTTAGTGCCATGTAATTTCGTCTAATCAGCTGCAAATGTAGTGTTTTTTTTTCATCAGAGTTGTAAATTGGAATCAGTGATATCTGTTGAGCTTATAATCACAGCATTGTAATATTAACTTTTCTAACAGATATATCCTGTGAATAAGTGGCATGACTCTGTATGAGCGATGAAAAACTAATTAAAAGCAACAATAAAAGAATGGAAGTTGAAATTTTTGAAAACGGGAATGTGAGTTGAATATCAATCGTAAAGTGAGTATATTTTTATAGAAAAATTGTGTTTGGTTAATAAAAAAGAAGAAGCAACATACCCAATTGCCTTTTCAGTCGAAAGTTTTCCGGGCAAATAGCTGCAGAAATAAACCGACTGCTGATTCAGACTAATTTTTTAGTTGTGCCGGTTTTGAAAAAGCTGAATTCGCTGAACAGAATTTACTTCCGGAAGCTTCAAGAGGTTGGTTACCAAATTGTTGATATCCTCGGTGTCGTGTACCACCACTTCGAAAAACCCTACGAATAGCCCCTGGTCACTTTCGATAGAGATTCGCCGCATATTCACATTGTATTCATCGGAAATTATGCGGAGGATTTCAATGAGCATACCCACTTTGTCAATCCCTTTTACCTCCAGCGTCTCTGTGAATGTCAATCCTTTCTGTGCACCCCATTCCAGGTTTACAATCCGGTTTCCAAAATTGCTTTTGATGGTTGCTGCTACCGTGCACTGCCTTTTGTGTACCTGTATCAACCCTTCTTCTGTAACGTATCCAAGCACGTCATCACCCGGAATAGGACGACAGCACGGTGCCAGTTCGTACGATTTGCCAAGATTCAGTTCGTTCAGCTTATAGGTTTTCTTGAAGTCAATTTTTTTCTCTTCTGAATCTTCTGCAGGTTCCGTTTTTTTGACCTCTTTCTTGTCGCCTGAAGAAGATGCAAACGGATTCTTCAGGATTTTTGCAAATACATTCTGCGATTTTACTTTGAAAATATCAGGAATATCGGCTGTTTTGATTGAACCACGCCCAATCTGTAAATAGAGCTCATTTTTATTCGAAACGTTGAAAAAGTCAATTACTTTCGACAGATTCTCATTGTTTGCTTCGATATTAGCCTTTTTCAGAATATCCTCTAATTGCTGCTGCCCCTCCAGGAGCATCGCCTTATCTTCTTTTTTGAAATAATCCATCAGCTTCGTCCTGGCACGTGCAGTAGTGACATTTTCAAGCCATTCAGGCTGAGGTGATTGTTTTTTGGAAGTAAGAATTTCTACCTGGTCGCCGCTGCTTAGCTTTGTGTTGAGTGGAACCAGTTTGTGGTTGATTTTTGCCGCAATGCTCTGGTATCCAATGTCCGAGTGGAGCATAAATGCAAAGTCGAGTGCCGTGGCACCGCTTGCGATGGTTTTTATGTCGCCTTTTGGTGTGAAAACAAATATTTCCGATGCAAAAAGATTCAGCTTAAATGTGTCGATGAAATCGATGGCATTTGGCTCCGGGTTTTCAAGCAGTTCCCTGATTGTTGTGAGCCACTTGTCAAGCTCCGACTCTTCGTCAACTCCGGATTTATATTTCCAGTGCGCCGCCAGTCCGCGTTCAGCAATTTCGTGCATCCTCCGGCTTCTGATCTGAATCTCAACCCAGCGTCCGCCGGGCGTCATCACTGTAACGTGAAGCGCTTCGTAACCGTTGGCTTTTGGAGTACTTACCCAGTCGCGAATCCGCTCGGGGTGTGGCTTGTAGATAGCCGTGATGGCCGAATAGATCATCCAGCACTGCACTTTTTCGTCGATGCCTTCTTTCGGTTCAAAGATAATCCGCAGTGCAAGAATGTCGTAAACCTCCTCAAAAGGAATGTTGCGTGTGGACATTTTATTCCAGATGGAATAGACCGATTTGATCCTTTTTTTAAGCTCGAACGTGTATCCCTGGCTCTCCAGTTTTTCAAAAATCGGTTTTGAAAATTCGAGGTAGAACTTATTCAGCGCATCTTTTTCCACTTCGAGGCGCTGTTCTATTTCGTGGTAAGTTTCCGGGTGATCGTATTTGAAGCTGAGGTTTTCAAGTTCCGTTTTGATGCGAAACAGCCCGAGGCGGTGGGCGAGAGGAGCGTAGATATGTTCGGTTTCACCGGCAATTTTATACTGCTTGGCAGGCGGCATGCTGCCGAGCGTGCGCATATTGTGGAGCCGGTCGGCAATTTTTATCAAAATAACGCGGATATCTTCCGACATGGTAAGGAGCAGTTTCCGGAAATTCTCAGCCTGCTCCGATGCTTTTTCACCGAAAACACCTCCGGAAATCTTGGTCAGCCCGTCAACAATCTGGGCGATTTTCGGCCCGAAATGATTAGAAATATCCTCCACTGTGTAGTCTGTATCTTCCACCACATCGTGAAGCAATGCCGAGCAGATGGAGGTAGATCCCAGCCCTATTTCATTCAAAACGATATTCGCCACAGCCAGCGGATGGAGAATGTAAGGTTCTCCGGATCTCCTCTTCAGGCCTTTGTGGGCAGAATTGGCAAAATTAAATGCCTTGGTGATGATTGCAGTTTTTTTTCGATGGTTGGAATTGAGATAGCCCTCAATCAACGCATCAAATTCTTTCTGAATCAACGCCTCCTCTGCTGCCTGCTGTTGTAAATATTGGTTAGACATAAAAATTGACTTTTAGACCGCTTCCCATTTTGAATCCGGATTTTAGAACATACATTCATCGTTTCTGACTTCTGTCTTACAGCTGTTTAATATCCTGTCAGAAAGAGTCCGATATCATTGGATGGGATATTGTAGTAATCTCCCATCAGCCGGTTGACCATAATACCATTAAATACAAAAGCTCCGTGACGAAATCCTGAACTGTCGGCCACAGATTGTCTTACACTTCCTGATTCGCCGATTTTCAGAATAATAGGAGTGAAAATATTGCTGAGTGCAATGGAAGAGGTCCTTCCCACACGAGCTGAAATATTGGGTACGCAGTAATGGATGATGCCGTGTTTTACAAAAACAGGGTCATTAAGCGTGCGGCATTCTGATGTCTCGAAACAGCCTCCCTGATCCACACTCATATCCACAATAACGGAGCCTTTTTTCATTGTTTTCACCAATTCTTCTGAAACCATAAAACGGTCTGAACCGTTGATATAGCGCAGGTTTCCAATCACCGCATCGGCCGAAGCAAGCGCTTTGAAAAGCACAGTCGGATGTATGACAGAGGTGAAAACCATTCTTCCAAGATAGTGCTGAATTTTACGAAGTTTATTGATGTCGTGGTCAAAAACTTTCACCATGGCACCCAGTCCGATAGCAGTTCGTGCAGCAATGGAACCTGTGATGCTTGCGCCCAGAATCACTACTTCCGGAGGCGTAATGCCCGCAACTCCGCCAAGCAGAATTCCTTTTCCACCGTGCTCGCTGCTCATCAGGTCTGAAATAATGGCAATGGCTGCGTTTCCTTCAATTTCTGCTATGGAATTTACCACCGGAAAGGCCTTTTGTTCGTCTTTTATCAATTCGTAGGCGATGGCATTCATCTTTTTTTGCATCATCAGTTCTATTGCTTCTTTGGAGAGATTGGATAGCTGAAGCATCGAAAAAATGGTGGAGCGGTTCTGCATCATGTGCAGCTGACCGATGGTGGGAGGCGTAATTTTGAAAACTATATCCGTACTGAAAACCTCTTCGGCAGAATCTACCAAAAAAGCTCCGGCCTCGCTGAACTGCATGTCCGAGTAGGACATGGGAAGCCCTGCTCCCCGCTGAATGTAAACGCTGTGCCCTTCTTCGGTAATAATAGCAACACCTTCAGGCGTAAGAGGCAGACGAGTCTCTATGCCTGCATCTTCTTTTGGAATCCCGATTGAAAGACGGGGCTTGCCGGCGATTTCGCGAATCAGACATTCTTCGGGGAATAATCTGGTTGCATCTTTTGGTTCTTGATTCATGATTTTGTAAGTTAGAAGACTACAAAACTAACGACTATTCCTGAAATGAGCAAATTGTATTGCTTAAAAATACGGGTGTGGAAAAATATTTTTATTTTGAATTCACTGAAATAAAACAACTATATTTACGTTTTGAAAAGAGAACTACATCAAAATGAGAAACGATCTGAAAAAAGCGGTGGAAGTGCTCCGTGCGGGAGGCGTCATCCTGTATCCTACAGACACTATCTGGGGGCTGGGATGCGATGCGTCCAACGAAGAAGCAGTAAGGCGAATCTACGAAATCAAGCAGCGCGAGGAAACAAAATCACTGCTTGTACTGATTGATTCACCGGCAAAACTGCAGGCATACGTGTCAGAAATTCCTGATATGGCCTGGGAATTGATAGAATTGACCTCAAAACCGCTTACGATCATTTATCCCGGAGCAAAAAATTTTGCAAAAAACTTAGTGAGCGAAGATGGAACGATCGGCATCCGCGTGACCGAGGAGCAATTTTCGAAGAGATTGTGCGAAATGTTTCGTGCGCCGGTCGTGTCAACATCTGCCAATGTGAGTGGTGAAAAATCTCCGGCCATTTTTGCCGAAATATCAAAGGAGATAATTGACGCTGTGGATTATGTGGTGGAATACAGGCAGAATGATTCTGCTCCCGCTCAGCCAAGCTCGATTATCAAACTCGGGCTGGGAAATGTGATTGAGATTATAAGAAA
>CAZIRA010000143.1:1344-6337 GCA_964541615.1 uncultured Paludibacter sp. | reverse complement strand
TAAAATAAATATTTGCAATAAAAAATCATTTTACCGATAAAAATCAATTTTTATTAAAAAAAAAATGACAAAATTATATAAGTAAACCGACACCCCCGGTAATAACGTTAAAAAAAGCCGGCAGCTTGATAAAGTCAAGATAACCTCAAATAAAATATTGCAAAAATTATTTTTTAGTACTTAAATTAAGAAGCGTTGTATTCAATTCAGGCTGATCTATTCTTCTTTAGTGATGGTTTCTTTCTTGCCTGAAAAAAGCCCGATGAGAAATCCGACTACGAAAATCAAAATAGTGCCGAAGACAATGGTGAGGTAATTATGAAATATGGTTTGACTGCTAAGTGACATCCAGGCAATAAGCAAAACTCCCAAAATCACGCCGATAGCCGCATGCTTCCCTTTGGCGGTGCGTGAAAGGTAGCCGAGCAAAAACAGCCCTAACATTCCGCCGCTGAAAATCGCCGCCATACTCCACCAGGCATCCAGAGCACTTTTCACTGACATCATTGCTAACGCCACTCCGATACCAAAAATGCCTAACCCAAGAGATGTGGAGTATAAAAGGAACATTTTTCTTTTTTCGGAAACCTGTTTTTTTCTTCTTTCCAAAAAATCTGTTAGAATAACCGTTGCAGAACTGTTGATGCTTGTGGAAATCGTACTCATACCGGCGGAAAAGATAGCTGCAATCAATAACCCTGTAACTCCTACAGGCAGACCGTTGACAATAAAATAAGGAAAGACTTGATCAGGAGTAATATTTTGAGGAAGGATATTTACTGACTGCTTATAGTACACGAAAAGTGCAGTGCCGATTACAAAAAACAGAAAACTGACCGGCAGGTAAAGCAGACCGCCAAAAAGAGCCGAACTGCGTGCTCCTTTCAAATCTTTTGCACTTTTATAGCGTTGAACGTAGTTTTGGTCAATTCCGAAATTTTGCAAATTGATAAAAAGTCCGTAAACTAATGTAACCCAAAATGTTGCCGTGCTCAATTCCGGCCCAAAAGATCCCAGCGAAAATTTATTAAACTCTCTCCCAACGCTTACAAATTCACCAATATTTCCCGGCAGGGAGAAAAGCAAAACAATAGTGCTGACCAGCGCTCCAACAATCAGAATAATGCCTTGAATAGCGTCGGTCCAAATAACTGCTTTGATCCCGCCAAGCACAGAATAGACAATTACGTTCAGCCCGGTGACAATAATAATCAGCGAAATACTCCAGCCCAGCATGAAATGTAGCGCCAGCGCCAGCAGAAAAAGTACCGATCCAATCCTCGCAATCTGCGTAAGCAGGTAACAGGCGGCAGCGTATGCACGCGCCCAATAACCGAATCTTTCTTCCAAAAAACTGTATGCTGAAATGCTCTGGATATTCCGATAAAAAGGGACAAAATATCTTGCTGCAATGATTGCTGCAACCGGGATGGAAAGACTGAAAACGAATGAATTCCAATTGCCAAGGTAGGCATTTCCGGGAAGTGCAAGGAAACTGATGCTGCTCACATATGTAGCAAAAATTGACATTCCAACGACAAATCCGGGAATATTGCCTCCGCCGCTCGTATAGTCTGAAACATTCTTATTTTTGCGAATAAAAGAGGTGCCGAAAAGAACTGTTCCAAGTGTGAACAGCATGAAAATGACGATATCGATGAAATGAATTTCCACAATTGGTGATTTAAAAGGTTGATATTGGAATAATTATCATTGAGTAAGACAGAAAAAACTGCTTTTTGTAACCAATATCAAAATAAAAATCACTTTTCCGACTCGCTCATCACATCATATTTTTTCAAGAAATCATCGTATTTATCTATCAGTTCCAAAGCCAGAGACGAGGCTTGCTGATGGGATTCTTTCTTACTGGAACCAATTCCGGTGCAGATAGGCTTACCGTTGATTAATACCTGCGAGGTGAAAGTGTGAAGATTATCTTCATCTACAACTTCTCCCAAAAGTTCGTAATCCAAGCTCAGGTATCGTTGCTGGCACCATTCCAGCAATTCAGATTTGAAATTTTCGCTTTCTTCAACCAAATTCTGAATCCATTCTTTGGAAATCAGCATCCGTTTTTTCACAAATTCAGCACATTTTTCATAACCTGCATCCAGATAAACTGCTCCCACGAAAGCCTCCATGGCATTTCCAAAAATATTGGAGTTGTTTTTCAGATTAAGCTGTTTGTCCGTAACCACCAATTTATCCAAACCAATCTGCCGACAGATTTTATTCAGCGAATCTCGTTTAACGATATTCGAACGTGCATTCGTCAGAAAGCCCTCGTTTTCTTTCTCGTAATTGTGATAAAGCACATCCGCTACTATCGAATTCAGCACAGCATCACCCAGAAATTCGAGCCGTTCATTGTTAATCCACTGCCCGTCAGCACTTTTCAACTGCATGGAGCGGTGCCTAACGGCCAACTTATACAGTTCGATATTTTTTGGATAAAATCCGATTATTTCTTGAAAAAGTGAAAAAGGCTCTTGACGATTTTTCATCAAGAGCCTTAATCTATTTAGAGGATTAAATTTCATTTTTTTAATAGGCCTTCAGACGTTTGATTTTGTTGACGTTTGATAAGACTATCGAAAGTCATTTTTGAAGATTTACGCTTCGAATTTCTTGAACACAACACAGGCATTATGTCCTCCAAAACCAAAAGTATTGGAAAGCACCACATTTACTTCGCGTTCTTGTGCTTTATTGAAAGTAAAATTCAAATTGTAATCAATTTCAGGGTCTTCATCACCCTCGTGGAAGTTGATTGTAGGCGGAACAACATTGTTAACAATTGCATAAATACCTACAATTCCCTCTACCGCTCCGGCTGCACCCAGCAGGTGTCCGGTCATGGATTTAGTAGCACTGATATTCAGTTTGTAAGCGTGATCGCCAAAAACTTGCTGTATAGCTTTCACTTCGCCGATATCACCCACCGGAGTAGAAGTGCCGTGCACACTCACCACATCTACATCAGCAGCTTCGAGTTGAGCGTCTCTCAAGGCACGTTTCATAACCAGCACAGCACCTAAACCTTCCGGATGGGTAGCTGTAAGGTGATAAGCATCGGCAGACATACCGCCGCCAACCATTTCGCAAAGGATATTTGCTCCACGTGCGATAGCGTGTTCATATTCTTCCAAAATGATACATCCGGCTCCTTCTCCCATCACAAAACCATCACGGCTTTTACTGAAAGGGCGGGAAGCTCCTTCCGGATCGTCGTTGCGGGTAGAAAGTGCAGTAAGCGCGTTGAATCCGGCAACTCCGGCAGGAGTAATTGCAGCTTCAGCACCACCGGCAACCATCACTTTTGCTTCGCCCATTCGAATATGGTTGAAAGCGTGAATAATTCCGTGATTAGATGAAGCACAGGCGGAAGCCGTGGAATAATTCGGACCACGGAAACCGTATTGGATAGATACTTGTCCGGCTGCGATATCCGAAATCATTTTCGGGATAAAAAACGGATTAAATCGCGGACCTTGTTCAATGTTGGTGTAGTAGTTGGCTACTTCTTGTTCAAATGTTGCTATACCGCCAATTCCGGCAGCAAAGATAACTCCAACTTCGTCCTTGTCAACTTTTTCAAGGTCAAGACCGCTGTGCTCCAACGCTTCCTTAGCTGCAACGAGTGCAAACTGAGTATAAACGTCCATTTTACGGGCCTCTTTGCGGTCGAAATATTGTAAGGGATCAAAACCTTTCACCTCACAGGCAAATTTGGTCTTGAAAGTTGATGCGTCAAAATGGGTAATAGGAGCAGCACCGCTAACACCTTTTAGAACGTTCTGCCACGTTTCCGTGGCAGTAAGTCCTAAAGGAGTAACAGCACCAAGTCCGGTTACCACTACTCTTTTTAATTCCATAAGAAGAAATTAGAAATTTATTTTTTCAAAGCTTCAACGTGAGCGATAGCATCACCTACGGTTGAGATTTTTTGTGCTTCTTCGTCTGGAATAGAAACGCCAAATTCTTTTTCGAATTCCATGATCAATTCAACTGTATCCAGTGAGTCAGCACCCAGGTCATTGGTAAAACTGGCGGTTTCTACAACATCTGCTTCGTCCACGCCTAATTTATCAACGATAATAGCTTTTACTTTTTCTGCAACTTCTGACATAATTTTCCTTTTTAAATGATTAAATAAAAATTGTTTTATAAATTTGCGTTGCAAAGGTAAGTAATTTTTCATTATAACAAATCACATCTCTACAAAAAAGTGTATTTTTTTGCACATTTTAATGAAATGTGAGCAATAAATTGACCAAAATGCCCAAAAATATCGCCATTTTTGCCTCCGGTTCCGGCTCAAATGCCGAAAATATTGTCAGATATTTTCAAAATTCCGAAGATTTTTCGTTTCCACTCATAATTTCCAACAAATCGGACGCATACGTTCACGAGCGTGCTAAAAATCTGAATATCAAATCTGTATCATTCAAAAAAGTCGATTTTGAGTCGGGCGAAGAAATTTTGGCCTTATTGCAAGATCATCGGATTGACGCAATTGTCCTTGCCGGATTCCTGCTGAAAGTCCCTGAAACCATCATAAATGCCTTTCCTGACCATATTATTAACATACATCCGGCGCTGCTTCCTAAGTTCGGAGGGAAAGGGATGTATGGCGACCACGTGCACAAAGCCGTGCGTGCATCCGGCGAGACCGAAAGCGGGATTACCATCCATTTTGTAAATAAACACTATGACGATGGCAACATTATTTTTCAGGCAAAATGCATCGTAGAGCACACAGACAGCTACGAAGACATCGCGAATAAAGTTCACGCATTGGAATACGAGCATTTTCCGAAGGTAATTGAAATGGTTTTTGGATAAGAACGAATTACGCTGATCTGGGCGAATTACGCGAATTTTTGGATAGTTATCCTTTGATAATGTGCTTTGCACGATAAAGCTTCGCTGATAGTACCTTCGGCGATAAAGAGATGTTGCTATCGTTTCCAACTTCGGCCTTCGGTCA
>CAZIRA010000143.1:0-1244 GCA_964541615.1 uncultured Paludibacter sp. | reverse complement strand
TCTCATTTTCTAATTTCCAATTTCTAATTTCTAATTTAAAGAAGTACCTTTGTGCGCTGAAAAAATATTAACGAATCTCCTCTTTTGTCTGATTATCTATTGTCTGTCAGCGAAGCGGTCTAACAGTCTTAATAATAAAAATGTCATTACAATGCGGTATAGTGGGTCTTCCCAACGTTGGTAAATCCACGCTTTTCAATTGTCTTTCCAATGCCAAAGCCCAGGCGGCTAATTTTCCTTTCTGCACCATCGAACCCAACGTGGGAGTCATCACAGTGCCCGACGAACGGCTGAATAAACTGGCCGAACTGGTTCATCCTCAGAAAATTGTACCTACCACAGTCGAAATTGTGGATATTGCCGGACTGGTAAAAGGTGCCAGCAAGGGCGAAGGGCTGGGGAATAAATTCCTGGCGAATATCCGCGAAACAGATGCGATTTTGCACGTTCTCCGTTGTTTTGATGATGAAAATGTGACGCATGTGGACGGGTCGGTTAACCCGGTTCGCGACAAAGAGATAATCGATGCCGAATTACAGATCAAAGACCTGGAAACCATCGAAGCTCGCATTCAAAAAGTGGAAAAACAGGCCAAAACGGGAGGCGACAAAGAAGCATTGCGTGCATTTAACATCTTTTCTCAAATCCGTGAAGCGCTCGTGCAGGGAAAATCTGCCCGCACAGTTGTTTTTGACAATAAAGACGATGCGAAAATCGCCAAAGAACTTTACCTGCTGACTTCCAAGCCGGTGATGTACGTTTGCAATGTGGATGAAGCGAGCGCAGTATCAGGAAACCGCTACGTGGAAGCCGTGAGAGAAGCTACTAAAGATGAAAATGCTGAGATTTTAGTCGTTGCGGCAAAAATTGAATCTGAAATTGCAGAATTTGATACGTTTGAAGAGCGCCAGATGTTTTTGGAAGAGATCGGATTGACAGAATCAGGTGTTGCCAGATTGATAAAAGCGGCCTACCACCTACTCGATTTGCAAACATATTTCACGGCCGGCGTGCAGGAAGTTCGCGCATGGACATTCCACAGAGGTTGGAAAGCTCCGCAGTGTGCCGGCGTTATCCATACTGATTTTGAAAAAGGTTTTATCCGTGCCGAAGTGATCAAATACGATGATTTTGTTGCGCTGAAATCAGAGGCAGCAGTAAAAGAAGCTGGAAAAATGAACGTTGAAGGCAAAGAATATGTAGTGCAGGACGGCGATGTGATGCACTTCAGATTTAATGTGTAA
>CAZIRA010000142.1:0-6530 GCA_964541615.1 uncultured Paludibacter sp. | reverse complement strand
GAAAGTCCGATAGGTGAAAGACAAAGTTCGCCCATGGTATGGATAAAATACAATCCGGTAAGCCACAAAATACTTACTTTCATGCCCGGCTCCACTCCCCGAACTCCCAAAGCAATAAGTAAATAACCGGTGGAAAGCATGAATAGTCCGATGGCTTGCTTCACAGGAGATGCCGGTTCCATGTTTTTCTGACCTAATTTTACCCAAAGTTTGGCAAAAACAGGAGCCATTATCACCACAAAAACAGCATTGAATGACTGAAACCAGCTTGCCGGCATAGTCCAGCCGAAGATATTTCTTTCGGTCTGCTCTTCCGCAAAATAGGTCAGCGAGATTCCGGCCTGTTCAAATGCCGCCCAGAAGAAAATGACGAAAAAAGCAATGATGTAAATTACTCCGATGCGCTCACGTTCAATTTTCGAAAGCGATTTGTCGGCAATAACAAAAGCCGGAACAACGATACACATGGCATAAATGAACGAACCAATCACATCGTAATCGGATGTGAAAAGCAATAGCGCAAACAGCCCAACTGCTCCAATGATCCAATAACTAATTTCCCTGAAAGTAATTTTCACAATCGGATTTTGAACTTCTTCGTTTGATTTAATTTTTGCTGCTGGTATTACTCCGAGGGGATTCCCATTGGGACCAACCAGGTATTTCTCTTTTTGAGCCATATAAATCACCAGACAAAGCACAGAAACTACCGCTGCTGCCAAAAATCCCCATTTAAAATCGGCAGGATTGCCTGTATCTCCCAAATATCCGCAAACGAGCGGTGAAACGAATGCTCCCAGGTTCACTCCCATGTAGAAAATAGTGTAAGCCGAGTCAAGTCTGCGGTCTCCTTTTTCATACAACTGGCCTACGAATGTGGTTACATTGGGTTTGAAAAATCCGTTACCGAAAATCAGTCCGCCCAACCCAATGTACATCAGCCATTTTGCCAAATCACCATGCTGATAATACACGGCACTCAAAAACATGAATAATTGTCCGATAACCATCAGCACGGCACCCCAAAACATCGAACGGCGCATGCCCCAGTATTTGTCCGCCACATATCCGCCAATCAACGGAGTGAGATACACCAAACCGGTATAGTTTCCATAGATTATGGCTGACAATTCCTTGTCAATCATGAGCGCTTTAATCATATATAGCACGAAAAGCGCACGCATTCCGTAATAACCAAACCGCTCGGCTATTGCCACGGTGTAAATAAAATAAAGCCCTTTCGGATGTTTTTGAGTGATAGTTTCTGACATTCGGTGCTATTTACGAATTAATAATTTACCATTTACGATTGGTCAAAATTCAATTAGTTTTACTGATTTCAATGCTCACGTTTTCAACTTCACCACCTAGTGGTGGATTGAGTTTGGAGAGTTTGACTTTCACTGATTTAAGTTTTGGAAATTCGTTGATTAGCGTATCCAAAATCCGTTGTCCGACGTGTTCGAGCAAATTGGAAGGAATTTCCATCTCTCGTTTTGCCACGTCATAGACTTCCTGATAATTCAGCGTGTCTTCCAGATTATCCGTTTTACCCGAGATATCTGTATCCAAATCCATTTCCACAGACACCAGAAACGTATTTCCATCCCGCTTTTCAAAGTCAAAACAACCGTGATAAGCGTGGAATTTCATATTTTGTAATGTAATTGTTGACATATCTGCCCCTAACCCCTAAAGGGGAATTATTTATTATAGAAATTATATATTAACCAGCCCAAAACTCCCCCTTTAGGGGGTTGGGGGCACTTACCTCATCACATAATGCGCAAGCACTTTCTGCACTTCGTACACGTTGACTGAGCGGGTAAAGTTTTTCCGGATGCTTGGATTTTGTTCGCTTGAAATCCATATTTTCAGTTCGGCATCCAGGTCAAAAGTCCCTGCGCTTTCTATGCTGAATCGCGAAATGCTTTTATATGGCACTGAAAAATATTCCAGCTTATTCCCTGTAATTCCTTGTACATCAATTATTATCAGCCGTTTGTTGGTGAATATAAATGTGTCTCGGATCAACTTGAAACCTAGCTCGATTTTTTCTTCGTCAATCAGCAGTTTGCTGTATTCGTTTTCTAATTTTGCCAAATCAATGGCTCCGGCATTGCCGATTAAAGCTGAAAATATTCCCATTGTCGGTTGATTGGTTAAATGGTTGTTTGGTTAAATAGTTGATTATGGAAAAGCATGATATGCTTCAGCGTCTCTTCTTCATTCTCCTTCCTCGGCGTATGTCCGGCATTGGAAATGACTTTTACGGTGACAGGCGATTTGATTTCCCGTTCAAGTACATTCAGTTGCTCAATGGTGTCGTACGGGTCATTTTCGCCACGGAAAGCCAACACCGGACACGTAATGTCTTTCAGCATTGGAATAATGGTCCAATCCGCAAAAAAATCGCCCAACCACGCTTCGTGCCAACGGCGGAAAAGTTCTTCGGTCTTATCTCCGTGAAATTTCTCCAGCGATTGAAGCAATGAATTGGTTCGGGCCTTGTCACGGCTTTCGCGCACGGCGGCTTTTCCTTTTTCCTCCACAAAACTGTGAGCTCCTTCCACCATCACTGCCTGAATACGTTCAGGATACACGGCAGCAGCTATCAAAGCAATTGTTCCTCCGTCGCTGTGTCCGTAGAGAATGGCTTTCTCAATTTTCATCGCATTCATCACTTTTATTAACTCATTTGAAGCTTCATGCAAGTACCTTCTTGTCCGAATTTCATCCGAAAAATGCGATGATTTTCCATAACCTCTCCGGTCGTAAACCAAGGCATTCAGTCTGAATAAATCAGCCATTTTTTCCGGAAAATATTCCCACATTTCGGTGCATCCCCACGAATCGTGAAGGAAAATCAGCACCGGTTCAGCAGGATTTTTCTCATTTTTCAAAAACCTGAAGAACAGTTTGTAATCATCAATATTCAGGTAGCTTTCTTCAATCATATCCTTGTAAAGAGCGCAAAATTAAACAAATCGGGGCAATAATAGTGATTTTTAAGGTTTAATTTAGCAGGTAGAATCTTTTTTAATGTAATTTTGCAAAAGAAAATGAAAATCAATTTGAAAACCTTCCTTCGGGAAAGATTGGGCATGTATGAAAATTATTATTGATAAAAATATTCCTTACATCAAGGGAGCGTTTGACGAAAAAGCCGAAGTTGAATACCTGACTTACAAGGAGATGACGCCGGATGCGGTGCGTGATGCAGATGCTCTCATTATCCGTACACGGACGAAATGCAACCACAAGTTACTGGATGGTTCAAAGGTGAAAATAATCGCTACTGCCACCATCGGCTACGACCACATTGACACGAAATACTGTGAAGAAAACGGGATAAGATGGACCAATGCACCCGGCTGTAACGCGCTTTCTGTGACTCAGTACATGGCTTCGGTACTCATTTATTTAGCCGAAAAAAACAACTTCGATTTAAGTTCAAAAACGCTCGGGATTGTAGGCGTGGGAAATGTTGGTTCACGAGTAGCAAAGTTGGCGGAAGGCTTTGGGATGCAAGTGCTTTTGAACGACCCGCCTCGTGCACGCGATGAAGGCGAAAAGCAGTTTGTAGGCTTGAAAGATATCGCTGAAAAAGCTGATATAATAGCGTTTCATCCGTTTCTGAATTTTGAGGGAATTGATAAAACTTTCCATTTGGCTAACGAGATTTTTTTCAATTCACTTGCACGCAAACCAATCATCATCAATGCATCACGCGGCGAAGTGGTTGAAACAGCAGCTTTGAAAAAGGCTATGAAAAAAGGGTTGGTATCGGATGTGGTGCTGGATTGCTGGGAAAATGAGCCCAATATTGATTTGGAATTATTGGAAAATGTAGTTCTTTCCACTCCACACATTGCCGGATATTCTGCTGATGGCAAAGCCAATGCAACCACTCAAAGCGTACAATCGATTAGTCGCTATTTCAATCTCGGCCTTGAAAATTGGGAACCGGATGAATTGCCGAAAGGCTTAGAGGGCGATTTTACTCATTTGAGTATCAACGATTTTTTCAAAAATACATATAACATTCTTTCTGACAGTAATTTGCTAAAATCATCTCCGGAGACTTTTGAGCAACAGCGCTCCAATTATCCGGTTCGCCGTGAACCGAAAGCATACAAAGGAAATTTTCCGGAAGGTTTTGAAGAGAGGTTTGGAGTGTTTTTTGAATCCTGAGTACAGGGTACTGTAATGCTCAAAAAGGTAGAATTGGTGCGTATTTTTCAGTAGTTTGGTAATATTTCGAAAAAATTGAATTTCAATGACAACTAAACATGTAAGTCAATCAAACAGAAGTTTTTTTCATAAGCGACACACTTTTTTCACCACATGGGAATTTGTGGCCATGTTTATTCTGTTTTTCAACATTTCCCTCTTTGCACAAAATCCCGTTAATGAATTCACAAACAATACGTTACACAAAAATGCCACAATAAGTATTCAGGTAAAAGATCTGAAAACCAACAAGATTATCCACAGTCATCGCGCAGGGAATGCTGCAATTCCGGCTTCAACAATGAAATTGGTAACAACCGCAACGGCACTTGAATTGTTTGGCGCTGATTACCAGTTCAAAACAATGTTAGAAATTGACGGAAAAATAACAGTGGACAGCATCTTGAATGGAAATCTCATCATTTACGGCAACGGCGACCCGACGTTAGGTTCGTCAAAACTCGGGAATATCAATTTTTTGAACGATTGGCTTTCTGCCGTTCGAAAAGCCGGGATTAAGCAGATAAACGGCAATATCATTGCTGATGCTTCGGCGTATGACACAGAAGGCGTGAATCCAAAATGGCTCTGGGAGGATATGGGAAATTACTTTGCATCAGGTGCTTACGGGATTTCATACAAAGATAACACATTTGAAATGGAACTAAAATCGGGAACCGTAGGCACTACGCCCGAAATAGTGAAAATCACACCCTCGATTCCAGAACTGACTTTCAACAACTACCTAAAAAGTACCACCATCCGTTTCGACAGTGCCTATTTCTACGGCGCACCTTTTCAGAATGAACGCAGTATCTACGGTGAAATTCCTGCATACAAACCGAGTTTCAAAATTAAAGGCGATATTCCGTGCCCGGGATTAATATTGGCTCGTGATTTGGCATGGAAACTGAAATCGAGTGGAATTCCCATTTCGGGAAATGCCATCGATGAAGTTTACAACTCCAATAAACGCAGTGTAATTTACACCCATTTGTCGCCCAAATTAAGCGAAATTATCAAAGAAATAAATGTTGCAAGCAACAATCATTACGCCGAACACCTTTTCCGTCATTTAGCTTTGCAAAGCGGAAAACCCGCATCGAGCGGTGAAGCGGTGAAGCGGATAAAAAATTTTTGGAAATCGAAGGATCTGCCAGTGGATGAGCTTTTTATGTATGATGGTTCCGGATTATCGCCCGTAAATGCTGTGTCGACAAATTTTTATGTGAGCTTATTGACCTACATGGATAAATCGAAAAATAATGCAGTTTTCCGAACTTCGCTGCCTGTGGCCGGAAAATCCGGAACACTGACAAATTTTTTGAAAAATACGGCTCTTGATGGAAAAGTACAGGCCAAGAGCGGCACATTCAACCGGGTGAAAAGCTATGCCGGTTACATCAGTTCGAACGGAAAACAGTTTGCTTTTGCCATCATAGTCAACAATCCGAACGCCAACTCATTGTCAGCCACTACGAAAAAAATAGAGGAATTCCTGCTATCTATTTCAAAATGAATCAATTATATTACTATACGGAAAACACCGAATCCACTAACAATTTACTGAAGGAATTATCCCTGAAAGAAAAATTGCCGGAAGGATATCTGGTTTACACCGATTTTCAGACAGCCGGAAAAGGGCAGCCCGGTAATTCGTGGGAATCAGAAAATGGTAAAAATCTTTTGTTCAGCATTTTGATTTATCCGCATAATATCCTTATTACAGAGCAGTTTATTCTATCACAGATTACCAGCCTGGCTATCAAAAAAGTGCTGGATAACTACACGGGCAATATTACCATCAAGTGGCCAAACGATATTTACTGGAAAGAAAAGAAAATTTGCGGAATTCTGATTGAAAATTCTTTGTTGCGGGATAAAATCGACAAGTGCATCATCGGTATCGGCCTGAATATCAATCAGGAAGTATTTGACAGCAACGCTCCTAATCCTGTTTCCCTTAAACAAATCACGGGAAAAGAAATGGATCGGGAGAAAATTCTTTTTGATATTCACCGTGAGCTAATCAATCTCTACGAAAACCTCGTTTTTGAGAAAATTCAGAAAGAATACCACCATAATCTCTATCGGAAAGAGGGATTTCATCCTTACACGGATGCAACCACCAAAGAAAATTTCCTTGCCCGCATCGAGAAAGTTGAACCGGACGGAAAGTTAATTCTGATTACAGAAAAAGGCGAAAGGAAAGAGTATTATTTTAAAGAAGTTATTTTTGGTTGATTGGTTAAATAGTTGATTAGTTAAGTGGTTAATTGGAAATTAAAATTAAAGAG
>CAZIRA010000141.1:3009-6545 GCA_964541615.1 uncultured Paludibacter sp. | reverse complement strand
TGCAAAAATATATTTTTTGTCGATTAAGTAATCGGGGTTTTTAGGTTTGGCGTACACAAAATCACCGGTTTGAAGTTTGGCACCTTCCAAAATGGATTGCGGATTTGCGGCATTGATAATCGCCCCACCAATTCCGATAACAAACGGCACATCCGACAAATCTTTTCCGGTTAGCGAAAACACCTGTCCGAAAGGTGTATAAGCCGGTTGATAGATTCCGGCGTGACGTTCCACGGCAATTTTCACTGCGCCTCTAGCCAATGATTCTTCGATTTTTTGTTCAGCGGAATTTGAATTTGCCAAAGTGTCAGGATTATCACAGCAAGCTTTTACCCAATCAGAAATTCTTGACGATTCAATGCCAATTTCAGCCGAAAGGGCTTCCAAATCCAACTCATCTGCCAACGATGAAAGACTGTAACGCATCCCCAAATCACCTTCAACCGTGCGTTTACTCACAGGTTCAGGTAATCCTTTGATAATCACATTTTCCAGTGTTGGTTTCCCGTCTGAAATGGAATAAACATCAGTAGTTGCTCCACCAATATCGACTGCCAGAAAATCGCCTATTCCATCGGAAATTTTTGTTCCTTTGCTCAACAATTCACAAGCGTTGAGTACCGCCAACGGAGTGGGGACAATATCAGTTTTGGAGAGTTTCTGGATTCGGTTCAAGCCCTTTGCTTCGATAATGCGGTCAATGAACAGCTCTTTGATTTTTTGCTTGGCGGGTTCGATGTTAAGCTTGTTGAACTCGGGCATTACGTTTTCTGTAATGGCAAATGATTTTCCCGATGCCGAAAATATTTCTTTCAGTTCAAACGATGCGCTTTTGTTTCCTGCTGCAATTATTGTAAACGGACGATGAATTTGGCACAATCTGCGGGCGTTGGCAAGAATTACTTCTTTATTTCCGCCATCGGTCCCACCGCAAAGCAACACCAAATCAGGATTAATTTCAAAAATCTCTGCCTGTTCGGATTCTGACAATTCAAAAGCATAGGTTTTAACAACTTTGGCTCCTGCGCTTGTTGCAGCCAGTTTTGCTGCCTTGGAAGTTAGCTCAGGCACCAGTCCCAATGCCACCAACTTCAAACCACCTGCCGCACTACTGCTGCAATGAAGCTCTTCATAACTGAACTTACCTAATTGTTGTTCCAGTTTGTAGAAAGCAGACGTAAAACCCTCCATCACATCTGTTTCGATGGTGGTAAAAGCAGCTGACGTTGCAAGAATCTTCTTTGCAACGGTATCAATTGCCGTCAATTTGGTGTAAGTGCTTCCTATGTCTGCAGTTAGGATATTCATTTTGATGCTTTGCGAATTTCGGCAGTTATTGCTATTGAATTATAGGCCAAGAATTTCCTGTAAATCGGCAATGCTTGTTTCAACGGCAGTTCCGGGAGGATATACGCGGGTAAAACCCATGTCGAGGAATCGTTTTTCAACGTCTGCAAAATCTTGTTTTCCAACAACGAGGTTACCGCCAGCCAGAAGTGGAATGTTTGTCAGTCCGGCTTCATCGCATTTTTCACGCAGACCGATGCAATCAATTTCTCCGTGACCGTAGAGCGATGACACCAAAATGGCATCGGCATTGGTTTCAATGGCAGCTTCAATATATTCTTCCTGCGCTACCATCACGCCTAAGTTAATCACTTTAAACCCAGCTTGTTCCAAAGCATAAGCAAGAATTTTGTTTCCCACAGCGTGAACATCAGCACCTATTACACCGGTTACAATTGTTTTTCCGTTCATATAGTATTTTGATTAAAAATCGTACAAATTTAGGTACTTTTTTCACAAGAAAAAAATAAAATGACACATGAAATGCTTATTTCTTTAGAATATTCCAAGTATTTTTGACATATTGTCAAAACAAAAATTTAGCCTAAAAATCTGTTTTCAAACCTCAGTCTTTTCAAACAAAAATAAGATTTATGAAGTTAAAATATATCAAATTATAAGCACAAAAAAAAACAGAGAAAGTCAATGAATTTTCTCTGTAAAGTACACAAATAATCATTTTTAGATCAATTAAAAAAAAACCACCCGGATTAATCATTCTGACCACTTCTGGTCTTTATCCGATGTACAATCCGGTTTCTTGCTTCAATAAGTTTGTAAAGCATCGTAGATTGCTCCAGTTTAGCTACCAGCAGGCTGTTGAAACGAATTTTATGGGAGTACTTCATCAGATTGGAATACCATTTCATAGAGAATTGTCGGGTAAAGAATTGAAGGACAAGAAAAATCAGCGTCATACCCCAATTAGGTGAAATGGTTAAGTGGAAAATAATTGCTTGCAAAATGTATAATATAGGGAATAGAATCATCCCCAGACCATAATGTATGGAACTGTGAAATCCGCTGTATTCGATGACGATGGCTTTACGAATCCAAACCGGCAAAAATGTAGGTAAAAAATTGGTGATAAATCCGAAAAGCGCTACCGGAAGCGTAATCAGCAATGAGAAAAATCGTGAAAAACTGGTTTCATCCGATTTCAACTGGCTGAAAATTTTTGACTTAAAATAGGTGCTTTTCAGCAATGATTTGTAATTTTGAGTCAATCGGTTCAAATCTGCCATCAGATTCGGATCGTTTTTTTCAATATCCACCAAAACCCTCGCAGCAGATTGTTTCAACCTGAATTTCTCATTCGTTGCTTTGCCTTTCTTAACATCTTCCACATATTCCTCAGCCATGATATCGGTAATTGTTTCGAAAGTATCGTAATTCTGCGATGTAGCCAGATCAAGCGTCAGGTCAGAGAGTCTTTGGTGTAATTCACTCCGGATTTCATTCATCGCGCCGGGTGCATTTTCCTGAAATTGTTCCATGTAATCATCCACTTCGATCGGCTCGCCTACATTGATGATAATATGCTTTCCTGCCTTTATCAAATCTCCCATGTCGATGCCGATTGGCACAATTTTCACTTTCCGGTCGTCACCAAATTCTTTCTGTGCTTCAAATGCCAATCTGAAGATCCCTTTTACAAGCGGTCGGATCTTATGCTCTTCGCCCTGGCCGCCTTCCGGCATAATGCACACAGCATGACCAAAACGCATCACCTCGATACATTCATAGAAAATCCGGTTGTTTTTCCCTAAGTTTTCAAATCCGTCGCGCATGCGGAATGCAGGCATAATTTTGGCAAAATGCATCCATTTGGCAAGCGTTTTACTGGCAAATAAATCAGCGCGAGCCAAATATACTACCGCCCTCCGCTTCGGCATAATCGACGAAACCGCAAGCGCATCCATCAATGCATTGAGATGGTTGGGAGCAAAAATCACGGCTGAATCATCGTCAGGAAGGTTTTCTTTTCCATTCACAATGATTTCGCCATAAAACTGGCGGAAGCCAAAAAGCAGGTACTCTCTGACCAGACTATACGAATAAGTATATTCGAAGATTTTGCTCATAATGGAGATTGATAGTGCAAATTTAGTAAATTTATGGATAGCAAACCAGAAAAAATGAAGAATCATTCGGTAAAAATTAATAACTTTGACGGCGGAGTGACGGGG
>CAZIRA010000141.1:0-2909 GCA_964541615.1 uncultured Paludibacter sp. | reverse complement strand
ATAGGCGGTGGCGCGATGAACGGCGCTTCGAGTGCGCTGGTGTCTGATTTGAGTGAGAATGAAAATAAAATCACTAACCTGAATTGGCTTGGGGCGTTTTTTGGAGTGGGTGCATTTTGTATGCCGCTGGCTTTGAGTGCTATTGACAAATCATACTACACACTCCTGATCGACATTGCGAGTGCTTTGAGTCTGGTTGTAGCACTGCTTTTTGCCTTAATCAGCTACCCGATTACGGTTCAAAAAGAGAAAATCTCCTTCAAATTAATTCCTGTTTTTGTCAAAAACAAGCTGTTTCTCGCCATCTGTTTTTTTCTGTTTTTCCAATCGGCATTTGAAGCGCTCATCAATAACTGGTCAGTTTCTTACTTTATCGGAAGTGCAGGAGTTGTGCAAGAAAAAGCACTTTTAGCACTTTCATTTTCAGTATTGGGAATGGTTGTCATGCGGATTTTGACAGGAAGTGTGATGAAAAAACTGCCTTACAACCGATTGGTTCAAACAGCATTGGTATTGCTTTCTGCCGGATTTATCTGTCTGATTTTACCGGCTCATTTTGCAGTAAAAATGGTTGGAATGTTCCTGATCGGTGCTGGTTTGGCTCCGGGATTTCCGGTTATGCTCGGCTTGGCAGGACAAATGTTTAAGGAAGTTTCCGCCACAGCTTTTAGTTTCGCCCTGCTTATCGCGCTTATCGGAAACACAATCATCAACTACACAACCGGCATTTTGACTGAAAAATATGGAACCAGCGTATTCCCATTCGTCATTCTGACTGAAATAATTGCGATGATTCTGATATTTATGTTGATCAGAGCGAATGATAAAAAGACTATTCAAAAGAAGATTTAAAACGTATATATATTAAATGAAAAAAGAACAAAAACGATTTTTGGATTTATCCACAACCAACTGGGGTGAAGTAAAAAATCACAACTACGACCTGGCAGTTCTGCCATGGGGAGCCGTAGAACCGCATAATTACCACATGCCCTACTTCACGGATTCCATTTTGACGCATGAAATTGCAAAAGAGTGTGCCAATTTAGCTTATGAAAAAGCAGAGGTACTTTCCATGGTCTTTCCGCCGCTGTACTTAGGTTCTCAAAATCCGGGTCAGTGGGATTTGCCGTTTTGCATTCATTTCAATTCAGAAACTCAAATGGCAGTTATAAGCGATATTGTCACCTCATTGCGTAAGCAGAATATAAATAAACTGGTCATAATCAACGGCCACGGAGGCAACACGTTTAAACCTGTAATCCGTGATTTGGCGATGAAATGTCCCGATTTTATGATTATTCAGTGCGATTGGTGGAGTATTTTTCCAAGAGAAGCCTATTATGAGGAAAAAATTGATGAACACGCCGGAGAGCAGGAAACTTCGGTCATGCTTCACTACCATCCGGAACTTGTGGCGATGGAAACCGCCGGTGATGGTACGCCCAAACCTGTGAAAATTGAAGCATTGAACAAAAAAACCGGCTGGATGCCCCGCCACTGGCAGGAAACTACGATTGACACCGGCATCGGAAATCCGAAGAAATCTACCGCTGAAAAAGGTGCAAAAAATGTGAAAGATGTAGTAGATAGAATTGCTGATTTACTTATCGAATTGAAAAATATTTAGTAGAAAATGAAAAGATTAATCCAACTTGTTGTAATTTTAGGCCTGGTTGCCGGTACAACATCCTGTTCAATACTCAGTAAAACTAAAAAAATGAAAGAAGAGAAAGTAAAAATAGAGACTACAGAAGGTGTAATAGTGGTGAAACTTTACAATGAAACACCGCTTCACAGAGACAATTTTCTAAAATTGGTGAAAGACAAATTTTATGACGGCGTGCTTTTCCACCGCGTAATTGCCGATTTTATGATTCAGGGAGGCGATCCTGATTCGAAAACCGCTAAAACGAATGCCCAGCTAGGAAGTGGTGATGTGGGTTACACGATTCCGGCTGAAATCCAATCGCCTGCCATTTATCACAAAAAAGGTGCGCTGGCTGCCGCACGTCAGGGCGATAATGTTAATCCGCAAAAGGCGTCATCGGGATGTCAGTTTTACATTGTTGAAGGAAAGACTTTTACAGATGCAGAACTGGACAACATGCAACGAGGCAGAATGATGAGAGCCGGAAGCCTCACCAATGATTCGACTTTGATGTTCAGCGAACAAGCCCGCAATGATTACAAAACCGTTGGTGGAACGCCTCACCTGGACGGCAGTTACACCGTCTTTGGAGAAGTGGTAGAAGGAATTGAAATAGTAGAAAAAATTTCCAGAGTAAAGACCAATTCATCAGACAGACCGATGGAAGATGTGAAGGTGATAAAAATGAGAAAACAATAATCACGGCATTTGAATTGTCTCCCTATAATTATCGGGATAACAATTGCTGCTTAAAATTGAGAAAGCACACCTACATGCAACGCTTTCAGAATTTTACCTCATTTAATCAGCTGGAAATTCAACTATTTAACCAATTAACTATTCAAGCCAATCTATGAAAACAGTAATCTTAACATCCTGCAACAACTCCTTTGAAGCCAAAATTATTCAGGGAAATCTAGCTAACGAAGGCATAGAAAGCATGATTTCCAATGAAAATTACACTTCGCTGTACCCGAATATGAATGGTTCTATGGGAAGCGGAATTCAGGTTTTTGTGGATGAAGCAGATGTGGAAAAATCAATGCATGTAATAAAAGCAAATGACTGGAGAGCTCATTGTCCAAGCTGTAATTCATTGGATATTGCTTTGGCAAAGCTCAATCTGGCAAATAACATCAAAAGATTCTTTCTTTCGGCGGTAACATTCACTCCCTTCGGAAATATGAAAACAACATTTAACTGCAATGGATGTGGAAAAAATTTTGAGATATAAAACTGTCTGAACTATAATTTTAAT
>CAZIRA010000140.1:3814-6585 GCA_964541615.1 uncultured Paludibacter sp. | reverse complement strand
GAAATCTCCACTTTCGTAAACAAAAAGCGGATTTATACGGACGAACTTCGACGATTGGCGTGGGGAACGGATGCGGGATTTTACCGCCTGATACCACAAATCGTCATTCGTTCAATAAATGAAGAGGAAGTGGCCCGATTGCTGAAAACTGCCGATAAATACAACTTGCCGGTAACTTTTCGGGCAGCCGGAACCAGTTTATCCGGACAGGCTATCAGCAATTCAATTTTGATTGTAGCGGGGAAACACTGGGAGAAATACAAAATTGCTGATGATCACTCGCAAATCACGCTGCAACCTGGCATCGTAGGCGAACGCGTAAACCAAATCCTGAAACCTTACGGCGTGAAATTCTCACCCGATCCTGCTTCGGTAAAATATGCCATGGTGGGCGGAATTGTGATGAACAACGCATCGGGGATGAACTGTGGAACACATGCCAACAGCGACCGTGTGATGATTTCAGCACGGATGGTTTTTACGGATGGTACAATTTTGGATACCGGTGATGCCGAAAGCCGGAAAACTTTTGCGGAAAAGAAACCTGAATTTATTCAGGAAATTCAGAATATCAGAAATAATATTCTTAACAATAAGGAATTATCCGAACGAATTCGTCATAAATATTCGATAAAAAACGTAACCGGGCTGAATATTCTGCCATTCATTTACTACGATGATCCGTTTGATATCATTGCTCACCTGCTTGTTGGTTCGGAAGGCACGCTCGCATTTATGTCAGAAGTGACCGTTAAAACCGAGCACGATTTTCCGTTCAAAGCAAGTGCCATGCTCTATTTCAGGGACATTCGCAAAGCATGCAAAGCGGTGGTCATGTTCAGCAAAATGACCGATAAAGCGGGCAACCGCATTGTGAAAGGGGCGGAATTACTGGATAAAAAATCGCTCTCATCGGTCAATGATACCACGGGTGAAGGACTAACCGCTATTCTTACGGAAGTAAAAGGAAATTCGCCCGAGGAACTGGCAGAACATATTGCCGAAATTACAAAATCGCTGGAAAACTATGAATTAGCTGTTCCTGTATATTTTACCGATAAAGAAGAAGAATATTCAAAGTATTGGGCCATTCGTTCCGGAATTTTCCCTTCGGTGGGCGGCACACGTCCACCGGGGACTACATGTCTGATTGAAGATGTGGCATTTCATATCCAGGATTTGCCCAATGCAGTTGCCGATTTGCAGGATTTAATGGAAAAACACGATTACCACGATGCCTGTATTTACGGACATTCGCTGGAAGGAAATTTCCACTTCATTATCAACCAATCCTTTGACACCGAGCAGGAAATTCAGCGCTACGAAAATCTGATGAACGATGTCATCGCGCTGGTGGTGGACAAATACGACGGTTCGCTCAAAGCGGAACACGGAACCGGACGGAATATGGCTCCGTTTGTGGAGTATGAGTGGGGAAAAGAGGCATTCGAAGTTATGAAAGCGGTGAAAAAGCTCTTTGATCCGAAAAACGGGTTGAACCCGGGCGTAATATTCAACGATGATCCGAAATGTCATTTGAAGAACCTGAAACCACTGCCGGTGATTGAACTGAAAAACGGCAAAACGGACCATAAGGCAGATAAATGCATTGAATGTGGATTTTGTGAAATCAATTGTCTTTCAGCCGGTTTTACGCTTTCCGCACGACAGCGTATCGTTTCGCAGCGGGAAATCTCCCGGCTTCGTAGAAGCGGGGAAAATCCGACTAGATTGGCTACTCTCGAAAAAGAATATATATACGCAGGCGAACAAACCTGCGCCGTGGATGGACTTTGTGCCACTTCCTGCCCGATGGGAATTGACACGGGCGATTTGACACACGACATCCGGGAAGCTAATATCCCGAAAGGAAGCGTGCCTTACAAAATCGGCGACTTTGCCGCTAACCATTTTGCCGGAATAAAAAGTTCGCTCCGGCCATTGTTGGGAGTTGCCAATGCTGTACATTTCCTTATCGGCAGTTCTGCTGTAAACAACCTGGGGAAAGGGTTGAATAAAATCGGATTTCCGCTTTGGACATCTTCCCTGCCCAAACCCTATCATTTGAAACAGGAGAAAATTCCAGCGTATTCGTCAGAACGAAAAGTGGTGTATTTTCCAAGCTGCATCAACCAGACAATGGGTGTATCGAAAAATGCTCCGGATCAAACGCCTTTGACTGACAAGATGTTATCTTTATTGAAAAAAGCAGGTTATGAAGTGATTTTCCCGAAAGGAATGGAACGGATGTGCTGCGGAACCATCTGGGAAAGCAAAGGAATGTACGATATAGCCGACCGGAAATCTTCGGAACTGGACGAAGCACTTTGGGAAGCCAGCGAACAGGGAAAATATCCCGTGCTTTGCGATCAAAGTCCCTGCTTGAAGCGGATGAGACATAAAATTACCCGGATGAAACTCTACGAACCGGCTGAATTTATCTATGATTTCCTGCGGGATAAACTGACCTTCAATCCCACGGATGAGCCTGTGGCATTGCACATAACCTGTTCGATGACAAAAATGGGATTGCAAAAAAAGATTACCGATTTGGCGAAACTTTGCTCCACCAACGTGCTGGTTCCAGCCGAAGTCGGATGTTGCGGATTTGCAGGTGACAGAGGTTTCACCTATCCGGAGTTGAACGCATACGCGTTGCGAAAACTACATCCGCAAATTGAAAAGGCAGGCGTTAAAATTGGGTATTCCAACAGTCGAACCTGTGAAATCGGGCTGGAAACAAATGCCGGAATTCCGTATATTTCGATTGT
>CAZIRA010000140.1:1602-3714 GCA_964541615.1 uncultured Paludibacter sp. | reverse complement strand
ATTCTCGCCCTCGACATCCTGCGAGGGATTACCATTGCCGGGATGATTATGGTAAATAATCCGGGCTCGTGGAGCAACGTGTATGCACCACTCGGGCATGCGCAGTGGAACGGACTTACGCCTACAGACCTCGTGTTCCCGTTCTTTATGTTTATCATGGGCATTTCCACGTTTATCTCCCTTAGGAAGTACAATTTTGAAGCGAGCGGTTCTGCAATCCGTAAAATCCTGAAACGTACTATTTTGCTGTATTTGGTTGGTTTGGGAATTGCCTGGTTTTCACTCACCATGCGAAATTTCAACAGTGAGGAACTTACCGGACTGCCATTTTTCCAACGCCTCGGACAGTCCATGTGGAATTTTGACGAAATACGTATTTTGGGTGTAATTCCCAGACTTGCCATCTGTTACGGAGCAGCTTCTATCATTGCTTTGACGATGAAACACAAATATATACCATACCTCATAGCTGTACTGTTGATTGGCTATTTTATTCTGCTTCTGGCAGGAAACGGTTTCGCGTACGACCGCACAAACATCCTGTCCATCGTGGATTACAAAATTCTGGGCGAAGCACACATGTACAACGACAACGGCATTGAACCGGAAGGAATTTTGAGCACCATTCCGGCTATTGCACATGTTCTGGTGGGCTTTCTTGTAGGGAAAGTAATGTATGAACGCGAGGAAATTCACTCCAAAATCGAATGGCTTTTTATTATCGGAACTATTTTGACTTTCGTTGGATTTCTTTTCAGCTACGCCTGCCCAATTAACAAAAAAATCTGGTCGCCGTCGTTTGTTCTGGTTACTACAGGCCTGGGAGCAAGTTTTCTGGCTTTGCTCACCTGGATTATTGATGTAAAAGGCAAGAAGAAATGGAGCCGTTTCTTTGAAGCATTTGGTATAAATCCGCTTTTTATGTATGTACTGGGAGCTGTTTTGGCGATTATCATCGGCAACATTATTCTGTATCCCGGCGGAGAAAAAACAAGTTTGAAAGGGTTTATTTACAATGATTTACTTCAACCCATTTTCGGAGATTATCCTGCATCGTTGATTTTCGCATTGCTTTTTGTGGGATTCAACTGGATTTTCGGATATTATCTGTATAAGAAAAAAATATATATAAAATTATAAAAAAGCCCCTAAATCCCCCGAAGGGGGACTTTTGGCGTGGCTCATTTCTCGACATTTATAAAAATTATTAACATTTAGAATTTTCCCCCTTCGGGGGAATTAAAAGGGGCATTATGATACTAATAGCAGACAGTGGCTCCACCAAAGTGGATTGGAGCGTAGTAAACAATGGTAAAGTCGTAAAACGTGCTGTTACCAAAGGTATTAATCCTTTTTTCCAAACGGAAGAAGAGATCAGTAATGAAATTGAGACCACGTTGATCTTACAACTTGACACTCAGGATTTTGAATCCGTGTACTTCTACGGAGCAGGCTGTACGTTTGACAAAGTGGAAGTAGTGAAAAGGGCCATTCAGAAAAATATAAAGGTAAAAAACGAGGTGGAAGTAAATACCGATATGCTGGCAGCAGCGCGCGGACTTTGCGGTTACGTGTCGGGGATTGCCTGCATCATGGGAACCGGCTCAAACTCATGTTATTACGACGGCAAAAACATCGTGGATAATGTATCACCTCTCGGCTTTATCCTGGGCGACGAAGGCAGCGGTGCGGTACTCGGAAAACTGTTTGTGAGCGATTTGCTGAAAAATCAGCTTACTCCGGGACTGAAAGAAAAATTTCTTGCACAGTTCAACCTTACAGTCGGCGATATCATCGACCGCGTTTACAGGAAACCGTTCCCGAATCGTTTTTTAGCCACTTTTTCACCCTTTATCTCCGAGCATCTGGACGATCCCGGCGTTCGGATGCTGGTAATGAACAGTTTCAAGTCATTTCTGAAACGAAATGTGATGCAGTACAAAAATCACGACAAACTGCCTATTCATTTCGTGGGTTCGGTGGCATTTCACTATCAGTACCTATTGAAAGAAGCCGTGGAAGCCATGAATATGAAGCTAGGCAAAATCATCCAAAGCCCTATGGAAGGACTGATTAAGTATCACAGTGTGGCGGATATGATACTTTAAAATT
>CAZIRA010000140.1:0-1502 GCA_964541615.1 uncultured Paludibacter sp. | reverse complement strand
AAATTAGAAATTAGAAGACCGGAAATGTTAGCTTGCGTGTTGTAAGTAGGTTTTATAGTCCATATTCTAATTCGACTAAAATCGCCTTAATTCGCGTAATTCGTAAATAATTCGTGTAATTCGCATTCTTATGGAATACATCAAAATATCAGAGCAAACTTCGCTCTACAACGATTTGGAAAAAAAATCGGTGCTTGAGATTCTGGAAAATATTAATACAGAAGATCAAAAGGTAGCAATTGCCGTTCGGGATACAATTCCTCAAATAGAAAAGCTCGTGACCCAAATCATTCCCCGAATGAAAAAAGGAGGGCGAATTTTTTATATGGGAGCCGGCACAAGCGGTCGGTTGGGCGTGCTGGATGCTTCGGAAATTCCTCCTACTTTCGGGATGCCGCCAACGCTGGTCATCGGACTGATTGCCGGTGGTGATACTGCTCTTCGAAATCCGGTGGAAAATGCCGAAGACAACACAAGCATCGGATGGCAAGAACTGCTTGAGCATCATATCGACAAAAATGACACGGTAATTGGCATTGCTGCATCCGGCACAACTCCTTACGTAATCGGAGCACTTCACGAAGCACGAGAAAACGGCATTTTGACAGCCTGTATCACCAGCAATCCCGGTTCGCCCATGGCCGAAGAGGCGGATATCGCCATCGAAACAATCGTTGGCCCGGAATACGTGACCGGAAGTTCGCGTATGAAATCCGGCACTGCTCAAAAAATGGTATTGAACATGATTACTACTTCGGTGATGATAAAACTGGGACGTGTAAAAGGCAACAAAATGGTCAATATGCAACTCAGCAACCAGAAACTGGTGGATCGCGGAACCCGTATGATTGTGGAGGAATTGGGACTAACCTACTCCAAAGCAAAAGCGCTGCTGCTTATGCACGGATCGGTAAAAAAAGCGGTAGATGCGTATAAAGGACAAAGCCCCCCAACCCCCTAAAGGGGGTGTTTTCTCGCCTAATTTATCTTTTACTTATATTAATACAATCTAAAAATATGTATAATATTCTCCAGATTAATATTAAATCTTCATTCAGTCAGTTAAAATTCCCCCTTCAGGGGGGTAGGGGGCTTATTTTTATTTTATCTTTCCTACTTTGCGCTTGCAATGCCAACGCTCAGCAACTTCCCAAGGCTTCGCCAGAAAGTGTGGGAATAAGTTCCAGGCATTTGAAATATGCAGATGATATTATTGAAAAGGCTATTTCTGATAAAGAAATTCCGGGAGCAGTTTTGGCTGTGGTAAAAGACAGTAAAATGGCATACCTAAGGGCTTACGGAAATAAGGAAGTCTATCCAAACACTGTAAAAATGGACGAAAATGCCGTTTTTGACCTGGCTTCGTTGACAAAACCAATCGCTACCGCCACATCGGCAATGATTTTGATTGAACGTGGTCAGCTAAGATTGTTGGACAAAGTCAATTTGTTTATTCCTGATTTTCAGGGATGGAAAACGACTGACGGTAAAACCATCGATAT
>CAZIRA010000139.1:0-6747 GCA_964541615.1 uncultured Paludibacter sp. | reverse complement strand
ATCTATTCTCAAATGAAATATTTTTTAACTTTGGCATTTATTAAATTTCTGAAAGTTCCCCATTTGGAAATTCAGAAGGGCGTCAAATAAATATGAAATCAACCAAATACATCTTTGTCACCGGTGGAGTCGTCTCGTCGCTGGGCAAGGGAATAATTGCGGCTTCCCTTGGCAAATTATTACAGGCTCGCGGATTCAAAGTTACCATTCAGAAACTGGATCCGTATATCAACATTGATCCCGGAACACTGAACCCGTACGAACACGGCGAATGCTACGTTACGGTGGACGGACAGGAAACGGATTTGGATTTGGGGCATTATGAGCGATTCCTCGGCGTAGAAACACATCGTGAAAACAACATCACGACAGGTCGAATTTATCAAAATGTAATCAACAAAGAGCGTAGAGGTGATTATCTGGGGAAAACAGTGCAGATTATTCCGCACATTACCGATGAAATTAAGGAAAATGTCAAATCGTTAAACCGACAGGATTTTGATTTTGTCATTACTGAAATTGGCGGAACGGTTGGTGATATTGAGAGCCTTCCCTACATCGAAAGTGTGCGCCAATTAAAGTGGGAACTGGGCAAAAACTGCCTGATTATCCATTTAACGTACGTGCCATTTATTGCTGCCGCCCAAGAGCTAAAAACCAAACCTACCCAGCATTCTGTAAAAATGCTTCAGGAGCAGGGTGTACAACCCGACATTCTAATCCTTCGCACCGAACATGATATTTCCGCTGAATTACGAGGGAAAATTGCACTTTTCTGCAATGTTCCACCTGATGCAGTCATGCAATCTATTGACGCATCCACCATTTATCGGGTTCCTCTTAATATGCAGCAAGAAAAACTGGATGAAGTAGTGCTTACGAAAATGGATTTTGATTTAAGCAAAACGGCTCCGGCGGATATGACTAAATGGATTTCGTTTGTGGAAAGATTTGAAAATGCCACCGAAGAAGTAGTTATTGGACTTGTCGGCAAGTATGTGCAACTGGCTGATGCGTACATGTCTATCATTGAATCACTGAAACACGCGAGCGCATTTAATAATAAAAAATTGAACCTGAAACTGATACTTTCCGATGATATCAATGAAGCGAATGTATGTGAAAAACTGCAAAGCCTGAACGGAATTGTGGTGGCGCCCGGATTTGGCACACGGGGAATGGAAGGGAAATTCGCCGCGCTGAAATTCGCCCGTGAAAACAATATTCCGTGTCTTGGAATTTGTATGGGAATGCAGACAATGTCGATTGAATTTGCCCGTAACGTACTTGGGTACACAGATGCCAACAGTACCGAAATCAACCCACACACCAATCACAATGTGGTAGATATTATGGAAGAACAGAAAAGTATTTCGAATATGGGCGGGACGATGCGTTTGGGTGCTTATTCCTGCAGGCTGACAGAAAAAAGCAAAGTAAAGGGAATCTACGAAAAATCCGAAATAAGTGAACGGCACCGCCACCGCTACGAATTCAACAATGCCTACAAAGATGAATTTGAAAAAGCCGGAATGGTTTGCAGTGGCATAAACGAAGAGATGAACTTGGTAGAAATAATAGAATTAACTGACCACAAATGGTACATCGGCGTGCAGTTTCATCCCGAATATAGCAGCACAGTTATTCACCCGCATCCACTATTTGTGAATTTTGTGAAGGCTGCGGCCCCTAAATCCCTCTCAAAGGGGACTTTTGGGTGAGTGTAAAAGTTGAAAAAAATCAATTGTGGATTTTTGTACTTTCCCTTCCCCCAGAGGGGAGAGTTAGGATGGGGGCTTTAATATTCACCCCAATGCTTTATCTCAATATCTTCAACACCTATTTTACAAAACGCTTTGATAAATGCGCTTGCCAGTCGGGCATTAGTGATTAGCGGGATGTTGAAATCGATAGCACCGCGACGAATTTTATACCCGTTTGTCAACTCTCTTTCCGTTAGGTTTTTAGGAATATTGATTACTAAATCCACTTTCTTGTCGGCAATCATATCGGTAACTTTCAGTTCGCCTTCTTCGTCGGGCCAGGCGACGTAGGTACAATTCACATCATTCTCTTCAAGGAATTTTTGTGTCCCGCTGGTTGCGAACAGATTGTAGCCGTTTTCAACTAAAATCCGACAGGCATCCAATAACTGTACTTTAGATTTGGTACTTCCGGACGAAACAATAATATTTTTCCCGGGGATACGATAACCCACTGAGAGCATGGCTGTAAGCAATGCATTATCGAAATGGGTGCCGATGCAGCCCACTTCGCCTGTGGAAGCCATATCCACACCCAGTACCGGATCGGCTTTTTGTAGCCTAGTGAATGAAAACTGCGAGGCCTTGATACCCACATAATCCAAATCGAACGCCGATTTTTCAGGTTTTTCAACTACTTTTCCGAGCATCACCTGTGTGGCGAGTTCAATAAAATTTATTTTCAGTACTTTGGAAACGAAAGGGAATGATCGTGAAGCACGTAAGTTACATTCAATCACCTTAATGTCGTTATTCTTCGCCAGGAACTGAATGTTGAAAGGCCCGGAAATATGCAATTCTTTCGCAATTTCACGTGCAATCTGCTTTATACGGCGCACGGTTTGCGTGTAGATTTTTTGCGGAGGAAACTGAATAGTGGCATCCCCGGAGTGAACGCCTGCAAATTCCACATGTTCGGAAATGGCGTACACTACCAATTCACCGTTTTGAGCCACTGCATCAATCTCTATTTCCTTCGCGCCTTCGATAAATTCCGAAACCACCACCGGGTGTTCTTTGGATACCTCGGTAGCCAGTGTCAGGAAGCGTTCAAGTTCGTTTTTGTTGGAGCAGACATTCATGGCTGCACCTGAAAGCACATACGAAGGACGCACCAGCAAAGGAAATCCCACCTCGTCAACAAACTGCTGGATGTCATCGAGCGTGGTCAACTCTTTCCATCGGGGCTGATCAATCCCGAGGCGGTCGAGCATAGAAGAAAATTTATGACGGTCTTCCGCATTATCGATATCAGCAGCCTGTGTGCCCAGGATTGTAACGCCCGATTGATGGAGACGCATTGCCAGATTATTCGGAATTTGACCGCCTGTAGAAACAATTACACCTTTCGGATTTTCCAGTTCGATAATGTCGCGCACGCGTTCATAGCTCAATTCATCGAAGTACAATCGGTCGCACATGTCGTAATCGGTCGAAACTGTTTCAGGATTGTAATTAATCATCACCGACCGCAAACCTTCTTGCCGAATGGTATTCAGCGCATTCACAGAACACCAGTCGAACTCCACCGAAGAACCGATGCGATAAGCACCAGAGCCCAGCACAATGGCTGAACGGTGGTCACCCATGTATTTCACATCATTGGCTATCCCATTGTAAGTCAGATATAAATAATTGGTTTGTGCAGGATATTCAGCAGCCATCGTGTCAATTTGTTTTACTACCGGCAGAATTTTGCGCTTCACACGCTCGTTGCGAACGGTATCTTTTAGCATCGGCTCTTTGTAAATCAGCTTTTCAATTTGATAATCCGAAAACCCCATTTTTTTGGCTTTTGTAAATAGCTCAGTAGAAAGCTGCTCAACCTTCTTTGATTTCTCAATTTCTTTTGAAGTATCGAAAATATTCTTCAACTTGTATAGAAACCAACGGTCAATCTGCGTTAGTTCGTAGATAGTATCCACAGAATAACCTTGCTCAAACGCCTGGGTAAGGTAGAGAATACGTTTGTCCGTAGGCGTATTTAGCTCCTTGTCCAATTGATTTGTAAAGATTTCTTTATTGCCTACAAACCCATGCATTCCCTGCTGGATCATCCGTAATCCTTTTTGGAAAGCCTCTTCAAACGAGCGCCCTATGGACATGATTTCACCTACCGATTTCATCGAAGAGCCTATTTCACGACTCACACCGTGAAATTTTGCCAAATCCCAGCGGGGGATTTTACAGACGATGTAATCCAATGCAGGTTCAAAGAAAGCTGATGTTTCTTTCGTTACAGAGTTTTTAAGTTCAGGAAGTCCGTACCCAAGTCCTAGCTTGGCTGCCACAAACGCCAGCGGATATCCGGTTGCTTTTGATGCAAGAGCAGATGAACGACTTAAACGGGCATTTACTTCTATGACACGGTAATCTTCTGAGAACGGGTCGAAAGCATACTGCACATTACATTCACCTACGATGCCGATGTGCCGTATGATGCGAATGGCGAGTTCACGAAGTTTGAAATATTCACTGTTGGTGAGCGTTTGCGAAGGTGCTACCACGATGCTTTCGCCGGTGTGAATGCCCAGCGGGTCGAAGTTTTCCATGTTGCAGACCGTGATGCAATTGTCGTAACGGTCACGAACTACCTCGTACTCAATTTCTTTCCACCCTTTTAGTGATTTTTCCACAAGTACCTGCGGTGAGTAATTGAACGCTTTGGTTACCAGCGTTTTTAACTCGTCATCGTTGTCGCAAAAACCGCTTCCCAAGCCTCCAAGAGCGTAAGCGGCGCGTACAATTACCGGATAACCCAGTTCATTTGCTGCCCGCAAAGCATCTTTATGCGAAGTTACTGCTTCACTTTTAATGTATTTTACATCGATTTCGGAAAGTTTTTGGTTGAAAATCTCCCGGTCTTCCGTATCTATGATAGCTTGTACAGGCGTACCAAGCACACGAACGTTGAATTTTTCGAGAATTTTATTTTTGTAAAGTGCCACACCGCAATTCAGAGCTGTTTGTCCGCCAAAAGAGAGGAAAATACTGTCAGGACGTTCTTTTTCAATTACTCTTTCTACAAAATCAGGCGTTACAGGCAGAAAATACACCTTATCGGCAATGCCTTCCGAAGTCTGCACCGTAGCGATGTTCGGATTAATCAATACAGTTTCAATGCCTTCTTCCTTTAAAGCTTTTAGTGCCTGTGAACCGGAATAATCGAACTCACCGGCTTCACCGATTTTAAGCGCACCGGAACCAAGCAGAAGTACTTTTTTCACTTCACCTTTCTCTATGCCCTGATAAACTTGCTTTACTACTAATTTGGCGTCAAGTTCATTTTCAATAAGTTTGGAAATTGAAATATTTTTTTCCTCAAGCGTCCTCACGAACACATCAAACAAAAATTCCGTATCAGTTGGACCTGCAGAAGCTTCCGGATGGAATTGGCAGGAAAACCAGGGCTTCGATTTGTGGCGGATTCCTTCGTTGGTTCCATCGTTCATATTTACAAAAAGCGGCTTCCATTCATCAGAAAGTGTATTGTTATCTACCGCAAATCCGTGATTTTGAGACGTAACGAATGCCCGTTGCGTCCCGACGAGTTGCACAGGCTGGTTGCTGCTTCGGTGTCCGTATTTCAGCTTGTACGTTTTGGCTCCCCCGGCCATTGAAAGCAATTGATTTCCCATACAAATACCGAAAATCGGTTTGTCTGTTTGCATGGCCTTTTGAATATTAGTTACAGTAACATCACAAAAAGCGGGGTCGCCGGGTCCGTTGGAAATGAACAGTCCGTCGAATTCCAGCGAGTTAAAATCGTAGTCCCAGGGCACCCGCACAACCGTTGTATCTCTTTTGAGCAGACAGCGGATAATATTATTTTTCACCCCGCAATCCACCAGTAGCACCTTGTACTTTCCGTTGCCGTAGGTAATAACCTCTTTGCAACTTGCCTTTGCCACCTGATTTTCATCATCGGGATTAATGAACGGGATATCGGGGTCACCCGGGAAAACCAGTTTCCCAAGCATCGTTCCTTTCTCGCGTACCAGTTTGGTCAGTTCGCGGGTATCAATGCCATAGACAGCGGGCACTTTATTTTCTATAAGCCAGTCACTGAGACTCTTCGCCGCGTTCCAGTGGCTGTATTCAAAAGAAAAACCGGAAACGATAAGACCACTTGCCTGTATCTTTTCCGATTCGTAAAAAGTTGAAATATCGTTTTGAGTTTCATCTTTAGGAACGCCGTAATTACCAATAAGTGGATATGTTAGCGTTAAAATCTGCCCGAGGTAAGAAGGGTCAGAAAGGCTTTCAGTGTAGCCAACCATTCCGGTACTGAAAACAACTTCGCCGGCTACCGGCGCTTCGTAACCAAATGATTTACCCTCAAAGATTGTCCCGTCTTCTAGAACGAGATGGAGAGGTTTGTTGTACATATATCAAAAATTTGTCAAAATTACATATTTTCTAATGTTTTAATATCATAATGCGCATTTGTTTAAATTATATTAAGATTATTGTCATATAATTTATGTTAATGACTAACAATTGTCAATAGATATTTCCGAAGAAATTGAGAGTTTTTAAGTATTGATAATCGAGACTTTGTTTCCAAACTCATATTTCTTATTGAAATACAATGATCAGCGGGCTCATGCACAGAATAAATCTTATTTTTATCGCTCTTTATCTGATTTAGAATATGCTTTAACAAACCAACATATAATTGATACCTGGAATCGGGAGATAAGTTTCTCTCCAATTCTATTCCGAAAGTGAACCAACTCTGAGGCTTCGCACATTTCACAGGGTTGAAAAACTTGTTCGCCGAAAAATAAAATTGATAATAAACATTTTCACTCCATTGCTCTACAACACTCTCATCAGAAATGTTGCGCAGATGTTTTTAAAAGTAATAGGTCTTCCATTAACCGAATCAGCTTTGCCTGACGTCCATAATCGGAACTGTATAGTTTTTCAAAAACTTCATCAAAAGTTGACCAATTTACCTTATTGGCAAACTTTTATATTG
>CAZIRA010000138.1:0-6748 GCA_964541615.1 uncultured Paludibacter sp. | reverse complement strand
CCGGAACATACGCAGGTTGGTTCCATCGAATTGAGTGACAGCCTGAAATACGAACGAAATTTTACCTACGCTAATGACAGTGTAAATGTCTTTGAAACATCGCTTTACGTGGAAGATGAAATGGATATTTCGGATGAAATAAAACTGAATGTCGGGGCGCATATTTCCAATTTTACTGTCGAAAAAAAGAATTATTTCAGCTTTCAGCCGAGGATTTCTGCCCGTTATTTGTGGAATGACAACCTCTCGTTCAAAGCCTCTTATGCCCAAATGACCCAGTATCTCCATTTGCTTCAAAGCAGTTACCTCACACTTCCGAACGACCTTTGGATGCCGGTAACGAATAATATCAAGCCGCTGGTTTCGCATCAGGTGGCAGGCGGTGTTTATTGGGATTACGGGCAGTTTAATTTTTCGATGGAAGGGTACTACAAAACCTCCAAAAATCAGATGGAATACAAGGAGGGCACGGAGCTTTTTATGGCCGGTAAAAACTGGGAAGACCGCGTAACACAGGGAAACGGCAAAGCATACGGCGTGGAATGGATGGCAAATAAAAAGCTCGGGAAAACCACGGGATGGGCAGGTTATGCACTGTCGTGGGCTACACGCCATTTCCCTAACGGGGAGATAAATGGTGGAAAACCGTACTATGCCAGATTCGATAACCGTCACAAAATCAATCTGGTAGTGAATCATAAATTCAATCAAAAAATCGATTTGAATGCCTCCTGGATTCTAGCAACGGGCAACTGGCTCACACTTCCGAGGGAAAAATACACGAGCGTGGAAGGCTACGACGAACTTTATTACCCCGAAAGAAATAATTACAAAATGCCGGCCTATCATCGGCTGGATTTGAGCGTGAATTTCACCAAACAGAAAAAACGGGGCACCCGAATATGGAACGTAAGTATATATAATGCTTATTTTCATAAAAATGCATTTTTGATTCAGCCCGTCACAAAATATATTTATGAAGAGCGGTCAATGATAGAAAGACACCAAAGCGAATACCAGAAAATCAGTATTTTCCCGATAATTCCATCGGTGTCCTATACGTATAAGTTCTAAGGCCCCTGCCACATGAAAGGGGGATGTTGGTGGGTGAAACAACCCCATATAAACTGCTTGATTTTCAATAAAAATGAAGACAAAAACTATATTTAATCGATGTAAAAACAATAATCATGACCCCATAACTCCCCTTTTAAGGAGTTGGAGGGCAGTGTTGGTGTTGTTTTTGCTCCTCCTCGCATCCTGTGTCGAAACGCTGGATATTGATGCAGATGGGGTAAAGCCGAAAATTGTTCTGAATGGAATCATCGAAGCAGATAGTGCGATTTCGATTACTATCAGCAAAACTTATCCATTCACAAATAATTACTACGACAACGAATGGTATAGAAAAAAAACCGGGAAAAAAGAAAATCCACCAAATTTTCTTCCACATGCAAGACCCTTGCTGTATGTAAATGATGAACTGAAAGGTGCGTTGCATTTTGTGAAAAATGACACGAGCATGTCGGATAATGGTTCGGTTTTTCGTTCCGGTTTTAGACCGAAAGTGGGTGACAAAATACGGATTGAAGTTTCTAATGCAGGATTTGAAAGCGTTTGGGCAGAAACCATTATACCGCAGCCAATACTGATAAACCAGGTGGATACAAGCACTTATTTTTATGAAAACACCTACGGTTTTCCTGACACTTACACTATTCCACAAGATGCAAAGTCAATGAATTTAGCACTGGGAATTGACATTCAGAATCCGGACAAAAACCGACCCGGGTGCTACTCCATCGAAATTTACCAAGAGTGGAAAGTGTATAATTATTACCAGTATCAGCTTTATAATGACATCTGGTGGCAGACCGACAGCATCATTGGAAGCTATACCCAAAAAAGAAATTTATATATCAACAGAGATAAGGATCCGCTTTTGTCCAACAAAGTGGAAGATGAACTTCTCCGCTTTTTTCTGGAAAAAGGGAATCCACTGGAAATGTTTTATTTTACCGATAAGAAATTTACAAACAAAAAGTATAAAATTAATACTTCTGTCTGGGGGTATTATTTTCACCAACGGTATGAAATCAGCTATGAATCAAAGCCTGTAATGCACAATGACCCGATTACGGTTGAGATTCGGTCCATGTCGCCTGAAATGTATCAGGCTTTTTTCCGGGATTATTCTGAAATGGAATACCTGCTGCACATGTTTTCAGAACCGAAAGTTACTTTCTCCAATGTACACAGCGGCGCAGGCGTTCTTGGATCGTTCAGCACTACGAAAAAAAGAATAGAAATTCCGAAATATACGGGAGAGTATTGAGGTGCGTGTTCGGATATAGGAAAAAAATAATTTACAGTTACTTAAAAAAGTAACAGCTGCTTATTTAAAAGTCCCTCTTGGGAAACAACATTCGGAATAAGCCAATCAGGGGGCTTACTTATAATACTTCGGACCAATAATATATTGCCGGTCCCATTTCCCGGTAAAAGGATTGAATTTCATTTGTGTGCCGGCTTCCACGCCCCAATGCTCAGTAATCCGGAAATCAACCGTACCACCATAAGTGTGCTGAGGAGCCAGAGGTGATAAAACAGGAAAACTGTGGTTCAGCGTATTGCCTTGATTCACTACGTATGTTCCGAATGCATTCAGTCCGATTCGGTCTGTCAGTACAAACCGGGTAGCTCCACCGACCGTAAAATTCGTTCTCAACCCGGTGAAATCCACTGTCCGGTAACCGGCTCCGGTCAGCGAAATCTGCCATCGGTCATCCGGCTGAAAAAGGAAACTTCCTGATAAATTGTCTGTTGCACCCATTCCATAGAATACCTGATGCTGGTTGTTGAGGAGAATCGCTGTATAGTCGGAGAGGGGATAAAGTTTGAAATTATTGAAATTTTGATTCAGAAAATTAAAATTTTCGTTGATGGGTGTCAGTGGAAATTCCGACAATTCGTAAGGATTGTATTCCAGTTTTGGGAAAATGGTGCCTGAAAGGATTTTGTATGAATTATCCAACAAGCTGCTCAGTGAATAATCGCTGATTTTAGATGCCGGCATTAAATCATTTAAATGTTTTGGGTTGTCCTGAAAACTTATGGTTGGGTTAAATCCGATGTCCAGCTGGGAATGGCTGAAAAAAGTAATTCCGCATGTGAAATGCAGAAAAACCATGCAAGCTATGACCTTAAAATTTCTCATTTTAATGAAATAGTTAATTTTAAGAAAATAGAATGTATTAAACGTCTACCTGTATTTTACCGCCAATCCGGCACTTGTGCCAAGAAATACGTTTTCCCGGTCGGCATCCAGTGATATTATCAGGTGGTTGATATCGCTCACATCGTAATTTTCAAACGCATCGTTGTTCAAAAATTGCAACGTGAATTTCATCGTACTGCTCGTGTCGATGATGTGGTTGAGTCGCCAGATAATGCCCTGAGAATCTACGTACAAGTTACCATGTTTTAAAATTCCCGGAAATTCTGTAATCCAGTTTTTCCCGTCAAAGCAAATGACATTGGTCGGATTTGTGGAATTAAAGGAGGTGAACCAGATGCGGTTGTTTTTGTCCACCAATGGTTTGGAAAGATATGAACTGGCCCCTAATCCGGGAATTTTATCATACGGAATTGTTTCCCATTTACCATCGGTTATTTTGAGCAGTCCTTTGCCAAAATCGAGCGCAATCCACACATTGCCTGCTTGGTCCGCAGCCATTCCATGCGTGATGTCAGAGGCGATTTGCGAATTTGCGGATGAATAATAAGTGATTTTCGAGCCATTCCAGTAGGCAATGCCTTTATTTCCACCCATCCAGATGCCGTCTTTTTTATCAAAAACAAACTGGTTGAAAGTGAAATCGCCAGTTTTCAGTACTGATGTATAATTTCGGATATCGTTGATTTTGAGGATTTCGTTTTGAGTGGCGGTGTAGAGATTGCCACGACTGTCGGCAATAGGAATCATCAGGTTTTTAGACTCGTCAAACCGAAAATCTGTCCCTTTCATCCGGCTCAATTGCGAAATTACAGGAATGTAGCTGGAATAAATCGGCACACGGCATGTGTCGCACGGGCGCTCCGAGCGAAACCACACTCCATCGTTATGAATGCGGATATCGGCAATCGATTTCTTTTCCAAAAATTCAGCCGACATGGCCGGCATGTCCATGAAATCCTCTTTTGAGCAGGAAGAAACAGCGATAATTAAAGCAAGAAGAAAATATTTAAAAAATGTACCCATTGAAAAATTGCAAAAAAAGTTATTTTTTGAAATGAAAACACCCGTCCCTTTGTTAATTAGACGGAATAATGGGGTGAAACGCAACATGGAAACCGATAAATTAATAAAATTTAACGTTTCGGTTGTGCAAAGTTCCCTTTATCGGGAAAAATCAACTTTGAGAAGTTAATATTTATCTATTTAATGCGAATTTCCGAAGTTACTTCTATGGCTCTTTTATAAAGTGCTTCTACACCACAGTAGGTTTCTTCTGACATTTTTACTGCTTTTTCCAGCTTCTCCATCGGGAGGTCTTGACCGGTAAATTCATAGATTACGTGCATTTTTTCGTAGTATTTCGGATGTTCTTCCCGCATTTCGCCTTCCACGGTAATGTTGCATGACGCTACATTTACACGCATTTTCTGGAGAATTGTCACCACGTCCATTCCGGTGCAACCTGCCAGCGCCACAAGTTGAAGTTTCTTCGGACTTGGTCCGTGATCCAGCCCGTTGCTTTCAACCGGAGCATCGGTGATTACTTTGTGTCCATCCACGTCAGCTTGAAATTCCAAGCCACCTTTCCATTCAGAGATAATTGTATGTTTCATATTTTGTTGTTTTTATTGCTTTATTGGATAATTATAACGTTCCTGAAACAACATTTGTTCTAATTTTAATCTTGGGTAGTAACGATAATGCTCTTTGAAGTTGCTGAATTGAAAAATTTTGTATTTTTGTAAAAAAATGACACTATGGACGCAGAAATTGGCGAAAAGAAAAAGATTTATTACGCAGTTTTTTTTCCGGCGATACTGTGTTTTTTTGTCATTTTTACATTTCTTTTTGAGTTGGGAATGGATCTTGATTTTAAGACGGGCGGAATTTTTCCAGGGGAATTAAAGACACTTCCCAATATTTTCACAATGCCTTTCATCCATTCAGATTGGGGGCATTTGACAAATAATATTATCTCTTTTTTTGTATTAAGTGTCAGTTTGTATTACTTCTACAGCTCTATTGCCAGCCGTGTATTGATCTTTTCGATGATTTCAAGCGGGATTATTCTTTGGATCATCGGACGGGATGCATGGCACATCGGATTGAGCGGAATGGTTTACGCAATCTCATTTTTCTTGTTTTTCAGCGGGATTATCCGCCGTCATATTCCATTGATTGCGATTTCGCTGATTGTGGTTTTTTTATATGGAAATAATGTGTGGCATTTGTTCCCCTGGCAAAAATTTGATCCGGTTTCCTGGGAAGGACACCTGGCCGGTGCAATAAGTGGGGTAGTTTTTGCGTTAGTATATCGAAAAAAAGGTCCGCAGAAACCGGTGAAAGTTTGGGAGGATGAAAACGATGAGGAAGAGGACGACGAAGATGCGATTTGGAAAATTGATTCAACGAACGAAAACGAGTTAAATTAAATATTTATGGAAGAAAAAAATACCAAAGAAGTGAATTTGCTGGATATAATGTCAGTCATATGGAATTGGATTGTAAAAGTAGTAATGTTTGTAATATCTTTAGCCGGAAAGACATTACAGCTGTTATTCAGGCATAAAATCCCGACAATCATTTTACTCCTACTTGCATTCGCTGTGAGCCAGTATTTCTCGCGACCTTCAAACAGGAAATATAATGTTGACGCTATGGCCGTGCTTTATGGAGTTCAAGCAAAAACTGTAATGCAGGTTGGTAGTCAGCTGACTGCAAGCTCTCCGAGATTCGAGGAAACTTCATTGTCCAGAAAACTTGGTATCAGTGACAGTGTTTCAAAGAAAATAGCCGGGATTAATTTTTTTAACGTAATAGACTTCAAGAGTGACAGTGTGCCGGACAGAGTTGACTTCAATAACAAACATCCGCTTTCTGATACGCTGAATGTTAGGATGAGAGATCACGTGTACATTCGACTAAAAACTATAGGGACAAAACACGCTGCTGAGGTGGGAGATGCAGTATTGAAATATATAAATAGTAATCCAACGGTTCAGACTGAATTTGAATCGTGGAAAAACCAACTTAGACAATCAATAGTAATTGCTGGTTTAGAATCCAAACGACTTGACAGTTTAGCGAGAATTAAATACTTCCAGGATGCCAAACCGAATATCAGGTTCGAAAACAATCAGCTTTTGATCGGGAATCAATACACACAGCTGTTTTACGGAGATATGCTGTATATGCAAAAGATTATTTCCGAATCAGAGGCGAAACTGGCCGAAGCCGAAACTCCTATTGTAATTCCTTCAGGATTCATTATCAATCCCAAAGCAACGAACGGTAGGGTGAAAAATGGAATTGAAGGACTACTGATTGGACTTGTGCTGAGTGTGATTGCTGCGTTTGTGATTGAAAATTTCAAGAAATGGATAAAATTTCTGAATCAGAAGTAATTTTATCACATAATAAGATTCAAAATACTGTTCAGTCGGATTTTTCCGGCTGATTCGGTTTTAAAACTTATTCTTTTTAAATTTGTGAATCAAATATGTAACTTAA
>CAZIRA010000137.1:0-6752 GCA_964541615.1 uncultured Paludibacter sp. | reverse complement strand
TTGGTAATTATTTTGCTCTTTGCATCTGTTTTGATATGATTTTTATAACCAAAATCTTAGTACATGACAAAAATTATATAGCGATATAATTTTTGTCATGTACTAAGAAATGGAAATCATCTTTTCGGCTCGTATCTAAAAATCAAATTGTTGATTTGATAAACGCTGTGTCTTACCAAATCAACAATCAAATAATTCTAAAATAGGCTTTTTAAGGCTCGACTAAGTAACTTTATTATACACTTCCAACGCCTTTCCCAGTACCACCAATGCATGTTTTAAATCTTCTTTATTCAGCACATAAGCTATCCGGACTTCATCTTTTCCATGATTTGGGTCGGTGTAAAAACCGGATCCGGGTGCCATCATTACGGTGCAGCCTTCGTATTCAAAATCCGATAACAGCCAGGCACAGAACCTGTCTGAATCATCAATCGGCAGTCGGGCAGTGGTGTAGAATGCGCCCATCGGGATAGGAGAGTATACGCCCGGAATACGGTTCAGCCCGTCAATCAGAAATTTTCGTCGTTCTACATACTCATCATACACTTCCGCCATATATTCTTTCGGTGCGTCCATGGAAGCTTCAGCAGCGATCTGACCAAGAAGCGGTGGACTTAGCCTTGCCTGGCAGAATTTCATTACAGTTTTCCGAACCTCTTTGTTTTTGGTAACCAAAGCGCCAATGCGGATTCCGCATTCACTGTAACGCTTAGATACACTGTCGATTAGAATCACATTGTCTTCAATACCATCCAAATGAAACGCAGAGATATAGGGTGCTCCCGTATAGCAAAATTCGCGGTAAACTTCATCCGAGAACAGGTACAAATCGTATTTTCTAACCAAATCACGAATCAGATTCATCTCTTTGCGAGTGTAGAGATATCCGGTCGGATTATTCGGATTGCAGATGAGGATTCCTTTTGTTTTTTCAGTGATAAGCTCTTCGAATTTCTCAATCGGAGGCAATGCAAATCCATCGTCAATGCTCGATACTACAGGCTTTACAACCGCACCGGCACCTATGGCAAACGCAGTGTAATTGGCGTAAGCCGGTTCGGGAACGATAATCTCATCGCCCGGATCGAGGCAGCTCATAAAAGCAAAACTCACTGCTTCTGAACCGCCTGTGGTAACGATGATGTCGTCAAAAGCCACATCGATATTGAACGTGCGGTAATACTCAGCCAGCCTTAATCTCAAACTTTTGAAACCGTCGCTGGGACTGTATTCGAGTATATCTCTATCTATCTTTCTAACCGCCTCCAACGCAATTGCAGGCGTTTTGATGTCCGGCTGACCGATGTTGAGATGATATACTTTTACACCGCGTGCTTTGGCTTTGTCGGCCAGTGGTGCAAGTTTTCGAATGGGCGATTCAGGCATTGCCTGTCCGCGGGTTGATGTTTTTGGCATAATTGTATTAGTCTGCCCCTTACCCTCCTAACGGGGGGATAAGAAACTTTAATTGTAATTTTATTTTTTTATGAGAATGTGTTAAAACCTCCTATTCCAATTTATTTATAATAATGGCAATTCCCCCTTTAGGGGGGTAGGGGGCTTTATTTTATCTCCACCATCAATTTTAAATTAAACTGCCTTCCGGTCAGATAATTCGGAACGCCGTGTTGCGCTCCGTTGATATCAGACACCCAAAAGGTTGAATTTTCATTTTGGAAATCAAACAAATTGAATACCTCTAAATTGATCCACATACTGTCCACGTTTTTCAACCATTTACGTTCCAGAATTTTGTCTTTTCCACTTACAATAGCTCGTGAAGCTCCTATGTCTACCCGCTTGTAGGAACGGAGGCGAAATGAGTCGCCCATGTAGCGCGGACTATTCGGTGGACCGACCGGAAGACCATCTGAATAAATACCTTTCAGGTAAAGCTGATAATTGGGATTATTTGGCAGATAATCAGAAAATAATAATGCAATGTTGTACCGGGTTTCGTTTGGACGGGAAATCCAGCCCGGATAGAAAGTTTTCCCGTCTTTTACGTATGAATCACCTGTGACATCTTCCTTTGACTGCATCAGCGAAACGTTAAGCCAGGAGTCTGTTCCGGGCACCAATTCTCCAAATAGCTTCATGTCAATTCCGGCAGTGTATGCTTTGGCGTCATTCAATCCCGAATAGCGAATGCGCACATTATCAACGGAGTAAGTAGTTACCCGGTCGGCTAATTTCAGGTAAGCTTCGGTAGTAAATTTGAAAGGACGACCCAGCGCTCTGAAAAAATAATCTCCGCCCAGCACAAAATGAAACGATCGCTGCGATTTAATATTTTCGTTCAAAGTAACTAAAATATTTCCCGAAGGATCTGAAACTGTATCCCTCAATTCCTTGTAAAACGGTGACTGATAGTATAATCCCGTTGCAAAGCGGAAACTGAAATCTTTATCCCAATGAGGTAAAACAGAAACAGAAGCCCGTGGACTTACGATAAATTCTTTGTTATAATTCCAATAACTTGCCCGTACACCACCCGTGACGGAATAAAGTGCTCCATCGGTATCCCAGCGGTAAGTATCCTGAATATATACGTTTGAGCGCCAGGATAAAAGCGATTGTTCAGAAGTTAAATTGTAGAACAAATCAATTTTACCGTTGTCAGCCACGTAGGGCATCGAATAACCGGCTGAATCACGCCATTCCCATTCCCGAAGCCGATCTTTGATCAATTCTCGCTGAATGCCGGCTCCCCATTTTACCGTATGTCCGGATTGTGAAAATTCTCCAACATGCGAAATATTGGCAACAGTTGCTTTCAGACGGTTTCGCGCATGTTGATGATAAGTTCCGACTCCTAATTTTTCACCTTCTTCCACATCTCCCTGGTCACCCATTTTCAATTCCTGGAGCACGTATTCGCCAGTGATATCGAAGGTTTCGTTTTCATTCGTGTTAAATGCAGAAGCTGTTAGGCCGAGTTTGATGTTTTCTTTCGGGCGAAAATTCAGAGCAAAAGAACCGAAAAGCGTTTGGAACAAATCTTTTTCCTGTCCGTCAAAGTAAATCTTCAAATTCTCAGCCATGTTAAATGTGCCGAATTTTGTGTCACGATCTTTTGGAATAAACAAATAATCGTTTCTGGAAAAGTTTCCAAGAATGCTGACTTCCCATTTTGGTGCCGGTTGAAATGTCAAATAAGTCTGATAATCAATGAAATTTGGCTGATACGAGCCTTTGTTGTCCAGCGTCCCGAGCAGATATCGATTGGTTTTATAGCGGACACCGTGCATCTGAGTAAACCGCTTTCCAGCAGTTCCCACGTAAGCCGAAGCGCCGAGTAAACTAATTGAACCCGAAGCTTCAAAAGCCTTTGGTTTCTTGTAGGTTACATCAAGAACAGACGACATTTTATCGCCGTATTCAGCATTGAATCCTCCCGATGAAAATTTGACATTGTCCACCATATCAGGGTTGATAAAACTGAGTCCTTCCTGCTGTCCGGCACGAATCAACAGAGGTCTGTAAACTTCTGTACCATTCACATACACAATATTTTCATCGAAATTTCCTCCACGAACATTATACTGCGAACTCAACTCATTGTTGGTGGTCACTCCTGCGAAAGTGATAAGCAATGACTCAAAACTTCCGCTTGAATTGGGCATCAATTTGTATTTTCCCGGATCAATCGTCTCCATGTTGGAAGTGCTCCGGCGGTTGACCGTCACATCCACAGCTCGTAATTCACGGGCGAGCGAAGGCAGTACAACAGTAATTTGAATCACCTGCTGACGCGGAATAATAGTGTGGCGGATTGTTTCGTGTCCGAGATGCGAATAAATAATGCAGACAGAATCCGTGGTAGAAATGTTCAGGTCGTAATAACCGTTGCGGTTGGTGGAAGTTCCGTTGGATGTATTCTCAAAATAAACGCTTGCACCCTCCACGCCCCGGTTATTCTCGTCAATTACGTAGCCGTAAATACGGACATTATTTCTTTGAGCATTTGTGGCCAAAGTCAAAGAAAAAAGGAGAAGAGCAAGAAATAATTCTTTATACATATTTTAAAAACCCTTCATCCCATACCTGAGAAAATGAGTTTGGTTGTTAAAAGTAAAAATAAATGCTAAATTTCTTTTAAATGGACAAAATTAGCGATAAAATGATTTTTTACAAAATGGTTAGTAGTTAAATTGTAGAATAGTTGAATGGAAAATCATTTTTTTTAATAATTTGATTAAATATCAATAATGTATTTGATTTTGATTTCTATTATAAAATTTCACAATCAACAATAAATTCTATCAACCTATTTCGTACAAAACGTTAAACTTCGGGGGGATTTAGGGGGCTTCCTATTCCATCTCTACCACCGTAATGCCAGCACCTCCAAATTGCACGTGTTCGTCGTGATATTTTTTTACTCCCTGCACCGTTGAGAGGTATTGGCGGATAAGCTGGCGCAAAATTCCGGTACCTGTTCCGTGAAGTATGCGAACGCTCGCAGTGCCTACCATCAGGGCATCGTCAACAAAATAAGTCACTGCCTGCAAAGCTTCGTCGCCACGCATGCCGCGTACGTCAATTTCCGATTTGAAATTAAGTTTTCGTTCCCGTACATCATCAGTAACGGTTTTTCCTAGGTTTTCGTACTTGCGGTTTTCCTTTTTCTGCTGATTGTTGCTAACGGTTTCGAGTTGGCTTAGTTTTACGGTAGATTTCAATTGCCCAAATGCTACAATTGCCTTTTTTCCCTGAAGTTCAATGATTGTACCGACTGCAGTTTGGCCTTTAAGACGAACTAAGCCCCCTAAATCCCCCTCATGGGGGACTTTTAAAGCTTCTGTTTTAGGCGATTTGTTTTTTCTTATCGGGATTTGACTTTTTTGCTGTTGATTCTTCAAGTCCACCTTCGGGAGATTAAGGGGGCTTCCGAATTCTTCCAGCTCTTTCCTTGCTTTCCTCGTTTTTTCCTTATCCGCCTTCGATTCAATAATCAGCCGAATGGTGTTTTCAATCTTTGCATTGGCTGATTTCAGCAGATTCTCGGCTTCCGCTTTGGCTTGCAGGGTAATTTCTTTCCTTTTTTTCTCGGTTTGTTCCAGTTCGGTTTCGTATTTGGCGAGGGTTTCTTCCAGGCGTTTTTCTTTCTGACGAATTTCCTGTCGTTTGCGTTCCCAGTAGCGTTTATCACGCACAATATCCTGCAAATGTTTGTCGTAATCTAAGTGTTCGGCGCCCACCTTTTCCGCTGCATCGGCAATTAAATCTTCGGGTAAACCGATTTTACGGGCAATTTCCACCGCAAACGAACTTCCCGGATTGCCAATGGAAAGTTGAAACAGCGGTTGCAAATGCTGGCGATCGTAAAGCATAGCGCCGTTTACAATGCCTTCGGTTGCTTCGGCATAATGCTTCAAATTGGTGTAGTGCGTAGTGATTACGCCGTATGCTTTGTTTTGGTTGAAGCGATCCAGGGTGGCTTCAGCAATAGCGCCACCGATTTGCGGCTCCGTGCCACTGCCAAATTCATCTATCAAAAGCAGCGTTTTCTCGTTGCTATTTTTGATAAAATGCTTCATATTCAGCAAGTGCGAACTGTACGTAGAAAGGTCATTTTCAATGGATTGCTCGTCGCCAATGTCAATGAAAATTCGCTCGAAAATTCCGCACCGGCTATTGTCCAGCAGCGGAATAAGCATCCCGCACTGAATCATGTATTGAAGCATTGCGACGGTTTTCAGGCAGACCGATTTTCCGCCGGCATTGGGACCGGAAATGATGAGCAGTCGCTGTTTTTCATTTAAAATAATATTTAGCGGAACAACTTCTCTGCCTTGCTTTTTCAACGAAAGAAAGAGCAGGGGATGCACCGCTTTGTACCATTCCAATTGGCACAAGTCCTCCACATTCGGCTTTATGGCGTTAATTTCATGTGCAAAAAGAGCTTTAGCGCGCAAAAAATCTATTTTTCCCAGGAAATATTGTGATTGCAAAATCTCCTGAAAATGCGGGCGGAGGTTGTTTGTGAAGTCCACAAGAATGCGGATGATTTCACGTCGCTCTTCATTTTCCAATTCGCGAACACGGTTGTTGGCCTCCACAACTTGCTGTGGTTCAATGTAAACCGTTTTTCCTGTGGCACTTTCATCGTGAACAATTCCGCTCACTTTTCGCTTGAAAGCTGGTGAAACGGGAATTACTAATCGCCCGTCGCGGATGGTTGGCGCAACGTCTTTTTCCACGTAACCATCTGCTTGTGCCTGACGCAGAATGGCGTTCAGCGTCCTGGAAATACCGCTTTGTGCCGTGAAAATGTCTTTGCGAATGCGGGCAAGTTCAGGCGACGCATTGTCTTTTATTTTGCCAAATTTGTTGAGAATGCCGTCAATTTGTCGGATAATTCCGCTAAATGACTGAACATCAGCAATCAGTAGATGTAATTCGGGAAAAAGTTCCTGATCTTTCCTGCTGATAAAACTAACCAGTTTTTGTACAGCTTCAAGGGAACGGCGTAAATCAAAAATCTCGGCTTCATCCAGATACAGTCCCTCTGTTTTTACCCGTGAAAGCGGACTGCGCACATCGAAGAAATCTCCCACAGGCAACTCATCTACATCGGATGAAATAAGCTGAAGCATTTCGTTTGTTTGGTTGAGTTGCGAAGTGATGAACTTGTGCTGAACAGAAAACTTCATCTCATCCACTTCTTCCTCACCCAGCGGGCACAGGCATTTCCCTTTCAGCTTTTGCCGAATAGTATCGAAGGAAATTTTTTGTTCGAAAGT
>CAZIRA010000136.1:0-6766 GCA_964541615.1 uncultured Paludibacter sp. | reverse complement strand
ATGAAAAACACAATCTATCCACTACTTGCACTGTTGCTTATTTTTTCTGCCGGTTGCAAGACCAAAGACAGCAATACAAAAGCGCTCAAAAAAGACTTCAACATTGAAGCTGCATATTTGCTTTTACCCATTCAGGAAAAGTCCCCTGAAGTAAAAGTTACCGTAAATTATCCCGACAGTATATCACAGTCTCCTTATTTTATCCGGTTAGCTCAGGATAGCATTGATTATTGGGTAAAACTGGATGTGAAAAACTTTAAGGGTAAAACTGTTTCCCTGGAATTTGAAGGGCTGGAGAAAAACTCTTTTGCCTTAAAGAATATCAAACAATCAGATAGTTTCGATTTTGATTATAAAGAAAAATATCGCCCGGCGTATCACTTCACACCCGAATACGGATGGATGAACGATCCGAACGGCATGGTTTATCTTGATGGTGAATATCATCTGTTTTACCAATATAATCCATTTGGTGCCATGTGGGGCAATATGCACTGGGGGCATGCAGTGAGCACGGATCTCACATCCTGGACGTATCTGCCTGTGGCTATCGGGCCCGATAGTCTGGGAGCAATATTCTCAGGAAGTGCAGTAATAGACAAAAACAATACGGCCGGATTTGGCGAGAATGCAATGGTAGCTATTTACACCAGTGCCGGCAAAGTTCAGACGCAGTCAATCGCTTACAGTACCGACAAAGGGCGTACTTTTACGAAGTATGATAAGAACCCCGTGATTGCCAATCCGGATATACCTGATTTCAGAGATCCCAAAGTTTTTTGGCACAAAGAAACCAACCAGTGGGTAATGGCGCTGGCAACCAAACAGACGATTACATTCTACGGTTCGCCTAACCTGAAAGAATGGGCTAAGCTCAGTGAATTTGGCGATGGTATTGGATCTCACGGTGGTGTATGGGAATGTCCCGATTTGTTCCCACTCACTTTCGGGGGAAAAACTAAATGGGTATTGCTGGTGAGTATAAATCCGGGCGGACCGAACGGCGGCTCGGCTACACAGTATTTCATCGGTGACTTTGACGGCAAAACCTTTACCCCTGAGGCACTCCCGTACCCGCTTTGGATTGATTACGGACGTGACAACTATGCGGGTGTGACGTGGAGCAATATCCCGGAAGCAGACGGACGCAGAATTTTCATCGGGTGGATGAGCAACTGGGATTATGCCAATCAGGTTCCATCCAAATATTTCAGAAGCGCTAACACCGTTCCCCGTGAACTGAAACTTGCTTCAAACGGAAATCATCTAATATTGACAAGTTATCCGGTAAAAGAAATCAATGCATTGAAAAACAAAGAGAAAAACCTGATTGATGATGTTACGGTTACGACTGAATATCGAATTGAAAAACTGTTAAGTGTAAATGAAGGAACCTACGAAATTGAATTTGCTGTAACTCCAAATATCGCTGACAGATTTGGATTTTCACTGGAAAATACGAAGAATGAAAAAATAGAAGTGACGTTTGATAAAGCTGCAAAACAGATTACACTTGATAGACGTACAAGCGGCCTTACAGCATTCAAAGATAATTTTGCATCAGAAATGAAAGCACCTATAGCAGCCGGAAAAGAATATCGCATTCGCTTGCTGGTGGATAAAGCATCCGTAGAACTTTTTGTAAATGAGGGAGAAACGGTGATGACATCTATTTTCTTCCCGACCGAAAGTATGAATAGTCTGAAATTATTTACCGGGATAGGTGAAATGAAAGTTTCCGGTATTCGGATTTCGGGAATCAAATAATTTCTGTTTAATCCTTAAACCAATTATATCCTGATTTCCAAACAAAAAACAAAACTTAAAAACAAAAAGATATGAAAAACAAAAAGCTTGGATTAGCTCTGTTCTCCACCATGTTAGCTTTTTTCGCCATGGGATTTGTAGATTTGGTGGGTATAGCAACCAACTATGTAAAAGCTGACTTTCAGTTGACTGATACAGTTGCAAACTTATTCCCATCCATGGTATTTTTCTGGTTCCTGATATTCTCAATTCCGACCGGAATGTTGATGAATAAAATAGGACAACGAAAAACGGTATTATTAAGCCTTGTAGTGACGATAGCAGCATTGATTATACCCATGATCAACTACTCGTTTGTTTCAATGCTCATTTCCTTCTCGTTGCTGGGCATTGGAAATACACTTATGCAGGTTTCCATCAATCCGCTGTTGACCAATATTGTTAGCGGCGACAGACTGGCCAGCTCATTTACATTAGGTCAATTCGTAAAGGCAATAGCTTCATTTTCAGCGCCTCTTATAGCTGCCTGGGCTGCCACTTCGTTAGGCAACTGGAAATACCTGTTCCCCATTTTCATGGTTGTAGCTATTGCTGCCATTTTGCTGCTCGGACTGACCAAAATTGAAGAAAAAGATGCTAAAAACAAAAAATCTTCCACATTTCTGCAGTGTTTTTCCTTATTGGGAGATAAAGTAATCCTGCTGTCATTTCTGGGAATAGTTTGCCATGTGGGTATAGATGTGGGCGTGAATGTAACTGCTCCAAAAATCCTAATGGAGCGACTAAATATGACACTTGCTGAAGCCGGATATGCAACCAGCTTGTACTTTTTGTTCCGTACCATCGGAAGTTTTTCCGGTGCAATTATTATGACACGCTATTCAATAAAAACTTTTTTTGCTATTAGCGTGGCGTTGATGGTGCTTTCCATTATCGGGTTATTCACATTCAGCGGATTAATCCCGATTTATATTTCGATAGCGTTGGTAGGATTGGGTAATTCAAATGTTTTCCCGATTATTTTGTCAAAAGCGATGCTTTACATGCCTGAAAAGAAAAACGAAGTATCCGGTCTGATGATTATGGGTCTTTTTGGCGGAACAATATTCCCGTTGCTGATGGGAGTGATGTCTGATGCGCTTGCTTCGCAAATTGGTGCTTTGATTGTATTGAGTTTAGGCATTTTCTACCTGGTGTTTTTGTCGTTCAACCTGCAAAAAGATCAGGTGAACCTTGCTGATTAGATGGAAGAGTATTGAATTTAAATAAAAAAAATAATCAGATGAAAAACATTATTGTCGGTCTAGGTGAAATACTCTGGGATTTACTTCCGGGTGGAAAAGTATTAGGCGGAGCGCCAGCCAATTTTGCTTATCAAACCTCACAGTTTGGATTTGAAGGCTATGCCGTAAGTGCCATTGGTAAGGATGCTTTAGGCGATGAAATCATTGAAAGTTTGAGTAGCAAATCGCTTAATCATAAAATAGAACGTGTGAATTTTCCTACTGGAACTGTACAGGTAACGCTTGACGGGAAAGGAATTCCTCAGTATGAAATTTGTGAAAACGTAGCCTGGGACAATATCCCTTTTACTCCCGAAATAGAAGACCTTGCCCGAAAGGCAAGTACGGTATGCTTTGGTTCGCTGGCTCAGCGAAGTGAAGTTTCCCGTCAGACTATTTTACGTTTTCTCAAACTTTTACCTCATGATGCATTGAAAGTGTTCGATATCAATTTACGTCAGCATTTTTATACGAAAGAGATCATTGACAATTCGCTCAAACACTCAAACATCCTGAAAATCAATGATGATGAAGTTGTAATTGTAGCTGAACTTTACGGGTGGAATGGTCTGAAGGAAGCAGAGATTTGCAGAAAACTCGTTGAAATGTACCATTTAAAATTAGTTATTCTCACAAAAGGAACCAACGGAAGTTACGTAATTACCTCCGGTGAAGAACTCTTCAGACCTACACCCAAAGTGACTGTAGCAGATACTGTGGGTGCGGGAGATGCTTTTACAGCCGGATTTGTTGCTTCGTTGCTCAGGGGGAAAACCATTCCCGAAGCGCATAAAACAGCTGTTGAGGTATCCGCTTTTGTTTGTACGCAACATGGAGCTATGCCGGTTTTACCGGATACATTAATAAACTAATCAATTTCCGCCCATAATACAGAAACAAATCAGAATAGTTGGTTTGTTTCTGTTTTTATTGATATCTATTCAGTAAATTTGTATCCATTACTTCAAAAAATCATTCGTGATGAAAAATGCACTGACTTTTTTATTGCTGATAATTACTTTTATTTTCAATTCCTGCGTTGAGAATAAGAAGGATTTTATCATTGGCGTATCACAGTGCAGTGACGATGCCTGGCGTCATTCGATGAATGATGAGATGCAACGGGAGGCGTCTTTCAGTGGAAATATTGATTTGCGGATTAAAACTGCTTACGACAATAATCAAAGACAAATTCGTGATATAGAGGAATTTATATATGATGGTGTGGATTTGCTGATTGTTTCTCCCAATGAAGCTGCACCTTTGACACCGGTGATAGAAAAAGCAATGGATGAAGGAATTCCGGTTATCCTGGTGGACAGAAAAATTGCATCCAATAAATACACGGCATTCGTTGGAGCCGATAATTTTCAGATAGGAAAAGAAGTTGGCATATACGCTTCCCAATTGCTTAATGGAAAAGGTAATGTTGTCGAAATTCGTGGACTTAAAGGATCAACACCCGATTTGGAACGTCACAATGGATTTATAAATTCGTTAAGTCATTTTCCCGAAATAAAAATAGTATATGAAAGCGATGGCGCCTGGCTGCGGAGTGAAGCCAATAAACGGATGTCGGAAGCGCTGAGCAAAGTTACATCCATTGATCTGGTATTTGCCCATAATGATGAAATGGCATTTGGAGTTTTCGAAGCCTTAAATCTGACAAACGATATCAAGAGACCTGTAATATTGGGAATTGATGCTTTACCGGGTCCGGATGGAGGTATTGAAAGGGTACTCAACGGATCAATTGATGCAACGTTTATATATCCTACCGGTGGCGAAAAAGCCATCCAGACTGCGCTGCAAATTCTGAATAAAGAACCATTTTCCCGGGAAAATATTCTTTATACGGCTGTAGTTGACAAAACCAATGCGCGGGTATTGAAGTTACAAACCGATCAGATAATCCAACATCAAAATCGCATCAGCAAACTCAATGAAATTCTGAATATTAACTTATCGCAATACGCTACTCAACGAATGTTGCTGTTTGCTTCACTGGTAGTTTTGGGATTAATATTGATGCTGCTGATGTTGCTGTTCAGGTCTTACCGAAATAAAAACCGGATAAACAGCCAGTTAGAGAAGACCAACGAAGAAATCAGCCGTCAGAAAGAGGTACTTTCCGAACAGCGGGACCAGCTCGTGACACTTTCAAAAAATATAGAAGATGCCACGCAGGCTAAACTCGTATTTTTTACCAATATTTCCCACGAATTTCGTACTCCGCTCACGCTTATAAGCGGTCCGCTCGACACAATTGCCAAAAATGAACAATTGTCAACAGAAGGCAAAAAATTGGTGAGAATGATGAAAAGAAACGTGCATGTTTTGTTGAGACTTATTGACCAGATTATTGAATTCAGAAGGTATGAGAATGGGAAAATGCAAATGTATTTTCGATTCTATGATCTGAAAAAGTTTATAGGTGAAATTTGTGGTTCGTTCAGGGAACTGAGCAGGAAAAAACACATTAATCTGAAATATGTAGTGGACAACGCTGACTTTATGGTTTGGTTCGATACGGATAAAGTGGAGAAAATCTGCTACAATCTGATATCTAATGCAATCAAATTTACCCCTGAAAATGGTAATGTGACCGTTCATTTGTCAAAAGAGATAATCAACGAAGAAGAGTTTGCTACACTTACCGTCACTGATACCGGCATTGGTATTTCCAACGAATACCTGTCGGAAATATTCAGTCGTTTCTATCGGGTGGATAACAGCTATTCGGGCTCCGGAATTGGCCTGGCTCTTACCAAAGCATTGGTAGAACAGCACAATGGAAATATTGGGGTTGAAAGTTCTGTAGGACAGGGAAGCACGTTTCATTTTTCTATCCCGTTCAAACAAAAAGACATTTCGGTAACAGAACAATATCCGGTGCTGCAGGTGAATAATGTCAATCTGGACGATATGTTTTTAGCCGATATGGAAGATGACATTGAAATAGCGGAAGAAAAAAGCGTAGAGAGTGATAAGCAACGCATTCTGATTGTTGAAGATAATTTCGATGTCAGAGGGTATGTAAAATCTATCCTGCAAGCTGATTTTGATATAATTGAAGCAGCAAACGGAAAGGAAGGACTCCTGAAAGCACTTAAATCAGTGCCTGATTTAATTATCAGCGATGTGATGATGGAAGGGATGAATGGATTTGAACTCTGTAAAGCTGTGAAGGAAAACATCAATACCAGTCACATTCCTGTGATGCTATTAACTGCCTATGCGCTGGACGAACAACGTGTTACCGGTTTCCAAAGCGGGGCAGATGCCTATATTCCAAAACCTTTCAACGAAGAATTGCTTAAAATCCGGGTGAGAAAATTGATTGAAAATAGAGAAAAACTGAAAGAGTATTTTAAGAAAAATCTGACTTTTGGAGAAAAAAAAGAAAGCTTAACCGAAATAGACAAAACGTTAATAAGCAAGTTTCGGCTTATTGTTGAAGAAAATCTGATCGACAGCGAATTGAGTGTGGATATTATAGGTCAGGAATTGGGAATGTCGCGTGTGCAACTTTATCGTAAAATAAAATCGCTGACAAACTATGCACCCAATGAGTTAGTGCGAAACATACGGTTGAAAAAAGCGGAACATTTAATAATTAGCTCGAATAAGAATATTTCGGAAATTGCTTACGAAACCGGTTTTTCATCCCCGTCTTACTTCTCGAAATGTTTTAAGGAATACTTCAACGAAAGTCC
>CAZIRA010000135.1:0-6820 GCA_964541615.1 uncultured Paludibacter sp. | reverse complement strand
AACTAATACCATAATTTAATTTACAATTTATTTATTTACGATTGACGATTGGGTGAAACAACAATTAAGTCATTTATTAATATAAACTTTCTAATTTTCTTTCCCAATTTCGAATACAAAATTACTGAATTTTTCCCGCAATATAGAATTATCTCCAATCAAAAACTTTGATTGAAAAATAGATTTGTTATATATGAAATGAGATTCATGCGTTGACTGTTTTTCTCTTGCTTAGCATTTCATTCAATAAAATACCGGCAACGATTAGAAAAAGTCCAATGTAGGTGGTTGGAAAAATGGTTTCTTTCAAAACCTGATTGATAATAAATAGTGAAATGAATGGAGAAAGGTAGCAGAGCTGATTCACGAGCGCCGGATTATTGGTTTTGCGAAGCGCCAATCCAAAGAAAATAAACGGTACCGCCATTTCAAAAAGTCCTACGTAAATACTTGACAGCAAACCTTGTGTAGAGTCAAGGCTTAAAGGAATAAAAATGGAAATTACCAAGAGATAAATCGAACCGGAAAAGAAACTTAAAAACAACGCTACAATACTGTCAACATGCTGATTTCGCTTGTTGATTATCCAGAAAGTCGCCCAGAAAAACGCACTCATAAAAGCGAGAAAAATTCCCAATTTGGAGAGTTTTACACCAGCGAAAGTCTCTGTTCCCAATGAAATTAACACTACACCGGCAAAAGAAATGACCATCCCAATAAATTTATATCCGGCAATCCGTTGCTTGGTGAAAACCGCCATCAAAATCACCAGCAGAATCGGCCAGAAATAGTTAATCGGCTGTGCGATTTGAGCGGGGAGCAGATCATAGGATTTGAAAAGGATAATGTAATAAATAGCAGGATTCAGCAGGCCAATAAAGGCAAAACTTGCTAATTCTTTTCGGTTAATCGTTTTCAGCAGGTTCCACTTTTTCTGAAAAGTAATCACCAGAGCAAATATAGCCACAGCTGTCAGTGCCGACACGAATATCAGCTCAAAATAGCTGTAATGTCTCAATGCAATTTTGAAAGCCGTAGCCACCGTAGACCAGCTCAAAACGGCGATTGAGACAAAGAGAAGTGCTTTGTTGGAGTCTTTCATTAGAAAAAGGGAATTTATTAGCGCAAAGATAATAATTATTACGCGTAAAAAATTCCCTTGTGTTAGTTAGAGGTGTTGTGCTTTTACTTCAAATTCCCTTTATTAAACACGTTTTCCGGAATTTTTGTATCCAACTGAATGGAAGTGATAGTCATCTTTGTGCCTTTTCCATCTTTCAGCGCATCTTTGTACAAAAAAACTTTCGGATACCAGCGATCCTGCACTTTTATTACCTCAGAGAAAGTTATTTGTTTCAGAAGTTTTCCGCTTTTAGCGAATAAATCGGCTCGTAAAAGGACATTTCTCTCTTTGTCAACCCAGACTTTCTGGGAAAAATAGTTGACATCAGGCGCTGTGGCAGTGAGTGAAAGCACCCAGCAAGGACGACCGTCCACTGTTTTTTCACCGGAAACGACGGCTTTGTATTGATCGGTCATTTTTTTGTCTGTCATCATATCTTCGTAGCTCAAATCGCTTCCCATCACCGACTGGCGTAGCATGTGCCCCGAAATCTGAATAGTCCGGTCAGTCGAAGGCGAGTAAATCCAAAGCTGTTTGTCGAGTTTCAGCATTTTCGTCCCTTTTTCGCGAGCAGGCGCAAGGTATTCCGTAAAAGATTTCTCATCACCAACTGTCCAGATTTTCATTTCCATCGTGCGGGTAGCTCTAGCCGAGTTTATTTCCATTTTGGCAGTAATAATTTGCGATTTTGCTGACATATTCTTATCCACTTTTTCCAAAATGGTGTTAGCGTTGGGTGTGTTTTGTGCATTTACACCTATAAAACCGAAGAGTAGTATGCTTAATATTAAATGTTTCATACCTTTTATTTTTCTAATTCGTATAATTCGCCAAAATTCGCGTTCATTCGTATCTTCAATTTTCCAATTCCTTAAATAAATTTGCTGTCTGCCGTTTATAGATCCCGATTCCGGCCAACATTGCACCTATTACCGTAGAGGCAATGCCGGGAATAAAACCGACAAACCAGGTGGCTACTGTGATTTTTGCACGTAGCACATTGCTGATCATCAGCGTTGAGTTTTTCATTAATCCGCCGACATTCAGTCCGTATTCCTGCATATAATACGCAAAAATCAAACCGAAAAATGTTCCGATTATCGTTCCAATAACTCCAACAAAAAATGCCTCCCAGATCAATGAAAAGTAGATCTCACGCTTGTTTTCTCCGATTGCCAAACGCAGGCCAAACTCACCATACCTGCGCAAGCCACTGATCAGGCCAGCATTCCAGAGCACTATTGACATTGCAAACATAAAAATGAAAATTACGATATTTACTATGTTTTCTATCAGTGAAAATGACATTCCCATCAATCCTTTTTCGGACAATGTGGACATTTCGGGAGAAAATTTATCATCATTATCCTTGTATTTTTCATTAAAATCTCCGGCGATTACGATCGATTTTTTATTATCGTAACTGTTGTTTTTAAAGAAGCCCAGCACAGATCCAGCGGAATTTTCCATGTTTAACGCTGTTTTTATGTCGCTTAAATCGGCAATTATCATTCCGCGGTCGAGCATATTGACTCCAAAATGCAAAGTCCCCACTACATGGAAATTGTACATTGCCATTTCACCGTACATGGTGTTTGAGATCAACGTAACTTGCTCGCCTAACTGCAGTCTCATCTTTTGAAAGAGTTCGTTGCTGATCAGAATCTCACCCGATTTTTTAGGAAAATGACCTTTCGTAAGTAACAGTTTCAGCTCCATCCGATTTATTTCGTCCTCCGAATTCAACAGGTCAATTCCTTTTCCAATAACGGTTCCCTGCACTTTTGTTCTTCCCAGGCTGTCGGGTACATCCAGCATTCCGCCAAATTCAATCCGCTCCACCCACTGTAATTCGGGAAAGGAAGTTTCAAGCGATTTTTTTAATTCGTCCACTTCTGTCAGCGCCAAATCATTCGGCATCTGCGACAGATTCTCGGTGTAAGCTCTTGTCTCAACGCACACATGACCGCTTGTGAAATTCGCTGTTTTTTCAAGGCTTTCACCAAAAACTCCACCCATGTACGAGTGCATAAAAACGGTAATCATCACACCCAGTGCTACTGCAATAATTGGTAGTAAACTTCTGCTTCGATCACGCAGAAGTCCTTTAAATAGAAAGCCCCCTATCCCTCTAAAGGGGGAATATGAGTGCGTCTTATTAGTATTTTTAATGTTGTTTGAAATTTTTTTTTCTGTCATATTTCCTTTCCTGTTTCAAAAAGACTTGAATAACATTATAAAATCTCCCTTTTAGGGTCTGCCTAAAGCAGGCAAGCCTGTGGGGCTATTGAATCTTCCCCCTTATTGCATCGGTCGGGCTCATTCGGGCAATTTTTCTTGCCGGAAGGTAACTCACCAAAGCCGTTGCCAGCAGAATGATTAAAATTGAGCCGAAAATCAGCAGCGGTGGAAATGCAGGATAGATTTTATCTGAAATTGCAACTCCGAATTCACTAGTGCCGGAAGGCATGGGGATTCCGGATTTTGCATAATAAATGAAAATGGGAATGCCGTAAATTGCTCCCAAAATTATGGCAAGCACTGCATTCATTGTTCCTTCAAGGGTAAAAAGTCGAATCACATCTTTCTGTGTCATTCCCAGTGCCACAAATGTTCCGATTTCCCGTTGGCGACGAAAGATTGAGAGAGTCTGTGTGTCGAAAACAGCCAGCAATCCGAGTAATAGAAAAATGATGTAAAATATGCTTTGGCCAATAACTTTTGATTGGAGGGTTTCGCGTAAAGTACGTGTCAATTCTTCTACATTTTTGAAATTCCAACCGTCTATTGTCTGAGATTCTATCTCTTTTGATTTGACTAATATTGTTGCTTTTTCTTGATTCAAAGTTATATTTTGCAATGTTTCCAGTGAAAGCCAGATTTGTCCCACGTCAACTGCCGGCACAAAAGTTTTGAAAATTCCCGAAATCCGCACATCCAGTGCCTCGAAAGTTCCGTTGGCATCCCGCCAGCGCATAGTGACAAAGTCATTCTCCTTCAATCCGGTTTGATTTGCCATAGCCGAACCAATAATGGCGTTAATTTCGGTGCTGTCATTGGATTTTATCAGACTTGTCGGCAAATCGAGTAATTTTTGTTCGGGTCGGATACCTTTCATCATCACAGCCATGCTTCTTCCCGAAGGGTAAATAGTTCCTGAAACTATCAGAATCGGCTCAATCTTACCGTTTTTTTGCCAGGTAAATAGTTCTTTTGGCACCAGGGAAGAAGCACTGTCCAGAGTAAACGAATCAAAAGGATCGTATTTTTCATTCCAATATTGTCCATCGGCAATTTCCCAGTGAATCGTATCGTGCATAGCCTGTCTGTCCCATCCCTGAATAATTCCTTGCATAAAAATTATCAACACGAAAGCCAACGACAGAATAAAAACATTGAGCCAGGTTTTCAACCCGTTGCCAATTAAATTGCGAAAAACGAGTCCCAAAAGCGATCCTTTCAATCCAGCCGTTTTTGAATCCTTTTTACTAATATTTCCTTTTACTACACTCATTTTATTTCTGTAAATATTGACACAAGGTTAAGTGAGTTTTTAAGAAGCAACTATTTTTCCATCATCCAATCTCACAATTCTTTTCAAATAACTGATTACTTTATCGTCGTGTGTTGCAAAAACAAAGCAGGTTTTCAACTCTTTGTTCAGCTTAACCATTGCTTTGAGAATATTGTGCGAATTTTCAGAATCTAAATTAGCAGTCGGTTCATCGGCAAGCACGAGTTTTGGACGTTTTACCATCGCTCGAGCAATAGCAACACGCTGACACTCCCCACCGGAAAGCTGTGGTGGGCGTGATTTCATTTTGGATGTAAGCCCCAGCCATTCGAGCGTTTCCATCACTCGTTTTCTCCTTTCGTCGGGGTGTGTGTGCAGAAGAATCAGCGGAAATTCTACATTTTCATAAACCGTGTAAACCGGAAGCAGGTTGTAGCTTTGGAAAATAAAACCCATCTCTTCCTTCCGAAGCTGTGCAGATTGTGTTGGAGAAAGGTTCTCGACATTATTTCCCAGCACATTTACTGTGCCTTCCGAAGGTTTGTCGAGCGTACCGATAATGTTTAATAAGGTCGTTTTTCCCGATCCGCTCGGTCCTACCAATCCGGTGAATTCGCCTTCGGCAATGTTCAGGTCTATTTTTTTTAGTGCCGTGAAAATATCATTTCCAATGGGAAAATTTTTGACAAGGTTTTTAATTTCGATAATACCTCCCCCGACGGGGAGAACAGCATTTTTCTCACTTTTGTTCTTATTCATGATTTATGTATGGTTATCTTTTAATATTAAAAATCTTTCTTCAACGCTCTATTCCCCTCCATTGGAGGGGCTAGGGGAGGCTTTTAAAAATTATAACTCACCATTAACTGTGCTCCTTTGCCTTTAAATAAATTCTTTCCACCTAATTTTCCGCCAATCGGTAAGTTTGTCTCAGGATTCCAGAACCCAATCAGATATAAATTCCAATTGTCATAAGTTCTCGAAAAACTAATATAATTGAAATAATTTTCAAGTTCTTTTACATAGAAAATCATTGCAGAAACATTGTCAATCAGCGACAAAGGATAAGTCAGCATTCCTCCTAAGATATTAGCAGAAGTACCTTCTTTCCAGATCTTATTACCCAGGTGAAAACGAAAATATTCGGCTGAAATAATGAGCCCTGAACCGATCGGTAGCGTATAGTCTGCTCCAAGACTCCACATGTCCTGGAATGAAATTATCGGAAAATTGGATTTTTCAAACATGCTCACACTTGCCTCAAACCAGATTCCGGGACCCACGTCCCATTTTCCATCCAGTCCAATCCGACTTTCATTGAGATAAGTTTTCTCGGACGTGTTGTGGAAAAGCGATTGTAAATCTGTTTGTCGGAAATGAGTGGAGAAAGCGAGTTCGCCGGGACCGAGAGGTGTTTCAATCCGACCGCCAACTTCGGGTTTCCAAAGAGCACTTCCAAGCATTTCGAAGCCTTTTGGGTTTTTATTCCCAATTAACGACCAAAGCCAAATATTGGCGTTGTTTGAGAAAAAATATTTCCCAAGCAGACCGTAAACACCGTCAGTAAGCTGTAACGGGTCGCGTACGTCCATTTCATCGAACCACATGAGCGGTCGGAACATTTTAGCAGAACCAAAATTGATTTTTTGGAGTCCGCCACGAATCTCCCAATTATCACCGGAATAGCGCATCCAAACACGATACGGCTTGAATGCATATGTAGTTGTGTCGAATTGAGTTCCGTTCCAGTTTAGTGCACCGTTAATATTCAGCGAGGTTTCAAAATCCAGTTTGGTGTTTTCAGAAAAATTATAAAATCCGGTCAATGCAGGCACAAAGCGAGCACCCAGTTGAGTATTGACAGGATTCGTGAACTGAAAAACCGACCAGGCAGTAACCTGACCGTTGAAAAAAACTGCTTTATTTTGGATGTTTTCAGGCTGTGAAACCGTGTCGGTCAAATGGTTTTGTAATAAAAAAAGTGAATCTGAAACATCCTGTGCTTTATCTAAGAAAAATGACAGGCAGAACAATATGGCGATTAGTTGCTTCATTTTATCCACTTTTTATCCCTGCAAATTTATCAAAACTAATTGGCAATTAATCGATTTATCAGATAAATTTATATGAAAAAAGACAGCCTTCGAATAATCGAAAACTGTCTTTCTAAAAACTATAAACTA
>CAZIRA010000134.1:0-6820 GCA_964541615.1 uncultured Paludibacter sp. | reverse complement strand
TTACCCGTACGTCAGTTTAGCAAACTGGTGGTTTCAGCCACTCACCCACACTTCCCCGGGCTGTTCTGAAATTTCAGACTGCAAAGATAATGAACGTTTTTTGATTAACAAAACCTTTTTCAGCGAAAAAAGTAAAAACATTTGTCTATATTTGCGGGTTGATGAACCGGAAAAATATATTTATGAATAAGAAGAAAATTGTATTTGGATTTTTAGTAGCTGTTGTGGTTGCAGTTGTGGGAATTAGTCTGGTGGCAAATGTTTTTTTGGCACCCAATATTTTCACGAAAACAAAAGACACGGAATATTTTTTATTGATTCCCGAGAATACGACTTTTGATGAACTGGTAGCTGAACTTACGGAAAACACCCGCGTCAAAAAGATTAATACTTTCAAGCAAACTGCCCGCGTATTGAAATTTAAAACCGTTAGATCAGGAAGATATCGAATTGTAAACAGCATGAACAACATAACGTTGGTTAAGATGCTTCGAAACGGCAACCAAACACCTGTACAGCTGACTTTTAATAATATCCGGACTAAAGAACAGCTTTCGTCCAGGCTTTCACAGCAACTTATGCCCGATTCGTTTCAAATCCTGGATCTGCTCAACGACTCTGCATTTCTTTCCCAATACGGAGTGACGCCTGAAACTTCCGTGTCACTTTTTCTACCGAACACCTATGAAATGTTTTGGAATGTGAAGGCAGAAAAGATTTTTGAACGGATGTACAAAGAGTACGAAAAATTCTGGACAGACGAACGGAAGCAGAAGGCGGCAGCCATTCCGCTTACTCAGTCACAGGTGAGCACGCTCGCATCCATCGTGGATTCGGAGACCAACAGCAGAGCCGAAAAACCAATTGTGGCAGGACTCTACATCAACAGGCTGAAACGCAACATGCCTTTGCAGGCTGACCCGACTGTTATTTTTGCTTTGGGAGACTTCACGATAAAGAGAGTTCTGAATGTTCACACACAGATAGAATCGCCTTACAACACCTACCGGAATACCGGCCTTCCTCCCGGACCAATCAGGATTCCAACCCTGACAGGGCTTGATGCAGTACTTGATTATGACAGGAACGATTACATTTTCATGTGTGCCAAAGAGACGCTGAACGGCGAACACAACTTTGCCTCAACGTGGGCTGAGCACCAAAAGAATGCTGCCAAATATCAAAAAGCCCTGAATGAAAGAGGGATAAGATGAGATAATTATCCATGACATGCTCGGCAGGGAAGTGCATCGCCACAGCGAGGTATCGGAACCCGGTATGCAAATCGTTTCGATAAAAATCAACCAATCAGAATCGAATATTTTCACCTTTCAGGTTTTGCTTGACGGGAAACATGCAAAAGCCGGTAAGCTGATTCGGAGAGAATAAGCTGGTAAAATGACTTATAATCTAATCTTGTAGGTTGCTCCCAAAGCCAACGTATTCGGGTCTCTGTAGTCCGTCCGGTGGTCGTATCGCAAGAAAAGTTCCATGTAGTTTGTTCGGTTCAAGCGCCAGTTTACACCACCGGTATAGCGGATTCTCGTCAGTTCGAAATCCCGAAGAGGATCAAAAACGATTGTTGAAAAATCACACGAGACAAACGGCTTCACCGGTAAACCGAAAATTTCATAGGAAACTTCCAGCTTGTTTTTCAAAGAATGACGCGGATTTACCCTGTAACTCCCTTTGTCTTCGTCTCTGAATGTACTTTGTATCCTTCCACGCCACATTATCGTGAACGGCTCAAAGGTTTCTTTGTAAATTAAATTGAAATAAAAACGATTTCTCGATTCAAACACAAAATCGTTGTTGTACATGTGGATAAACGTATAAAAACCACCCATTTTAACTTTTTTGCTGAATAAACTGTACTCCAATCCAAGTGTTGAAGCCGTCCGGTCAAAGCCAGTCGTATTATTTTCAAGGCGTAATTCCTGTTCAAAAATCCCTGAGAAATTTCTCGCAAACTCCTTCTCCAGTTCGACAGACAAAACGGTGCCCAACCTCGTTTCTCTATCATTTTGCGCCAACAGAACAACAGGAAAAACGATCAGAATGATCAGTAAAATACTTTTTCTACGAAAAACGGGTGATATTATCAATGGTGTTAATCTCATCAGAATCTCCCTTATAATAAACTTTTAGGAATGCCACATCACGCAGAAAATCAACATGTCCAACCTCCACTTTCAGAATTTCAAGTCCGGTCCTCTCTTTCAAATCAGCCATTAATTCGACTTTTTTATCCGGCTTGATGAGAGCTATTTTTTCATACAAAACGATCTTATTGGAAGTGTGCTTCAGAATTTTGTTACTTTCGAGCACCCAGATAATCAGAACAAAAAGCAGATTGGCAACAACGATAGTTACTAAAGGAACATCCATTGCAAGCCCGTTAATCACTGAAATTCCGATGATTACGAAAAGATAGGTCATTTCACGTATCTGCACAGTCTCAGTCCGATAGCGAATCATCCCGAAAATGGCAAATAAACCCAACGCGAAACCTATCTGCATCGGGATATTTTGCAAAAGGAATAAAAGGAGGAAAATCGTCACGCTGAAAAGCATAAAAGTGAAATAATAATCCTTCCTTCTGCTTTTTTGATAATAAAAACGTTGGATGATAAACCAGCAAATCAGCAGATTGAATGCAAATCGTATCAGCAACATCCACAGGTTAGTCGGTTCAAATACATCCACTCCCATGAATGTTAATCCTTTTTGAGCTAATTCAGCTGCGTGTTCAGCTACAATTTCGGGATCGTAATCAGTTTGAATCATTCGTATTTTGGTTAATTAATTTGTTTATATCTCTACTTTTCTTTTTGAAACGATTGTACTTGCAATCAGGATTTGTCAGCACCGTGCCAATACAGTATTTGCTGATTTTAGTTTTTTTGATCCGCATTTCTGTCAAAATATCCCTGAAATAAGAACTTACATTTCCCTCCTGTTTTAATTCGATGATCATCACTCCATCCAAAACAATTTCTTTTCCTGTCATGTGATTTGTGAAACGCAGATCGGTATCAATCGTAATCCGTTCTGTCAGTTCATTATTTACGAAAGTGATTCGCTTGAACTCATTAGCGAGCGACGGGAGCAATTTTTCCACATCGACATCCGTATTTTCACTCAAGAAAACTACGCCTTCGTTTAGTTCTTCTATTTGTTCAATATGGGTTAATTGCGTAGGAACTCTCAGTTTTGCCGTGCGTCCGATGTTGCTCTTGTTTTTCACTTCAAGGAATGACAGATTTGAATCGAGGTACGAGCGGATCCTCACTTTCTGCCTGTTGAGTTTTCGATTGTGGTGCATCTCGTACATGCTGATTTCGGGCGTGTCCAGGTATTGCGTGCTGTACGCAGCAATCCTTACTCCGTCAATGTCCTGAACGCGGAAATATGAAATCATTTTTCTCAGAAGTTGGGGCAAGAGTGATGAGTCAGCTACAAATTTGGAATCCAATCTGTCCATCAATTGCACCTCTTTCATCGAATCCAGCGAAATAGAATCCATTTCCTTCAGTATGTCAACAACTACAGCTTTCACATTTAAATAAACTCAATCACTATCGGTAGGAATACTCGAAAATTTTTGTGGAATAAAGCTTCCCGTTTGGCTGATAGTTGTACTGGATTTTCTTTCTTCCGTTGTCAAGATATTCGTATTTTCGGATCCGGTACAATTTATTTTTATCGTTATACACATTCTCACGGATGCATTTACCGGTTTTGTAATCGTACTCAAAGGTAATTCTTTCAAGCTGGCCATACACCGCATACTCGATTTCTTCCACTTTGTACCCGTTTTCATCCCAAACGGTAAGGTGGTCGAGCCACTTTTTCTTTCCGCTTGCGTCGGTATTCATTTCTTTCACTACCAGCCCCTTACGCATGGCTCTTTTTTCTTCCGGAGTCAAAAATGGCGTGTGTGATTGATTGGCCTGAGGAGGATTTTCAGTATTCTTTACTTGCGTAAAGCTGCTTACAAAACTTATTCCTGCAAAAAGAAATATTCCTGTTAAAAAAATATACTTTCTCATGTTAAAAAAATTACTTTTCAAAAAAAAAGGGTTGGTTTAATATTTTCAAAACCTACACAGACATGTTGACCATGAATGTTTCCGGAATTTCAACGATTACACTGGTTTCGGTCACTGAAACAGATTTAATTATCAATTTGACGGCTTCTGTAATGATATCTTCTGTTTCTACCGCTATTTCGTAATCTCCGGGGAAAACTTTCTGAAAATAGAAAGCACCATCCACCACTCTTGTATCGTCAAAATAGCCCTCTTCTCCTTTATGTTTGATGTAGGCACGCATTCCTGTTCCGGGTCCTCTATCCCTGTAGACTCCATTGTGATAGTATGTAGTGAAAACGGTTCCCTTGATTATGGAAGTGCCGTATGCTTTGCCGGTATTGATGAAAATCGGATCAACCAGGTTGTATTTTCCCGCTACTTTGACATCTTTCATCACAGCTGTTCTTTTCTTGTCGGCTGTTTCCGAGTATGCAAACACTTTATAATTACCTGGTCTTAGATATTCGATCCGATAAAATCCATTTTGATCTGTCTCAACGTCTTCACCGAAATAATCCGTCGAATTATTTCCAAAAATCAGGAAAACATCTTCTCTTACGGCAGGGATAGTATCTTTTCTAAAGGAAAGATTGTCGTCATAATGCACAATATTGTAAACGTAGCCCTCCAGCATGGAAGAACCACCAAAACCTTCATCGCGATTACAGGAGGATAAAAAAAGGAGACCGAAAGTCAGGAAAGAAATAAAAACGTTGATTTTCATTGTAATATCAGATAATGTGGTTAATGGCAGGAAGATTTAGAAAACAAGAAAAGAAGTCCGAAATCTCCACAATATATTACAAAGATAATAAAAACAACCCAAATCAATCATTACCACGACGATTAATTTGAGTTATTAGTTTCAAATCTAACGATTTGAATTAATTTCACACCCAATTTGATTTTATTTTATCAAAAAAACGGTCTTTATGATTTTTGAGGAATTACCTGATTTGACCTTAATCAAACCGGTAGAATAATTTACCTGTCATTCTTTCCAAATCAACACAGTCACATAAGCAGCCAATCCTTCCTGACGGCCTACAAATCCCATTTTTTCACTGGTAGTGGCTTTGATGGAGATATCTTCTTCGGACACACCCATGACTTCTGCCAGCTTTGCCTGAATGGATGGGATATGCGGATTCAATTTTGGTTGCTCTGCAACTATTGTACAATCTGCATTTCCGAATTCATAACCCTTTTCACGAATAAGTAACATTACCTCTTTCAACAGAATTTTGCTGTCGATGTTTTTGTATTCGCCGGCAGTATCAGGAAAATGATATCCGATATCACGCATGTTTGCTGCACCAAGCAGGGCATCACACAGAGCGTGAATCAGCACGTCAGCATCGGAATGGCCGAGAAGTCCGAGGTGAAAATTAATTTTTATTCCTCCCAGCCACAGATCGCGGTTTTGTGCAAAAACATGCACATCATAACCAAATCCAACTCGTATCTTCATCTGTTTTACAATTAAATGCAACTAAACAAAAAACGGTTGAATTTCAATTTCATGAAACAACCGTTCTTCTGTGTATTTTCAAATTCTTACTGCATCAGGCTCTTCAGTCCGTCCATGTCAAATCCGAGTGTAAAGCGGAGCGTTCCGTCCAGAGGGTTGGATTGTGCCACAGAAATCAGGTAAGCTGCGTCAAGCTGAAACACATTCAGTTTGAAACCTACACCGGTTGAGAAATATTTCCGGTTACCTTTCAGCTGGTGCTCGTTAAAATAACCTGCGCGTACAAAAAACTGATTGTTGTAAGTGTACTCTGCTCCGAGCGACCACATGACTTCCTGAAGCTCTTCTTTACTGCCACCGGGCGCATCGCCAAAGGACTTAAAGATACCTGCAATCGGACCAACATTCATTGCTTCATCACGGCGTTTGAAGAAATCATCGTCAGATTCACCCTCTTTTTGAATTTGTGAAGAAGGTACGAGCAGTTTGTTGATATCGGCATTGAATGAAATCTTGTTGTAATCGTCGAAAGGATATTCAAAAGAACCTCCAAGTCTCAAATTCGTTGGGATAAACATGCTGTGCAGGTTGTCATCGTACGAAATTTTTGAACCGATATTCGAGATATTCAGACCGAAAGCCAGGTTTCCTTCACCGGTTGACAATTCAACAGGCGTACGGTAGTAAGCAGCTACGTCTGCAGCAATCGCATTTCCGGGAACCATATCAGATCCTTCCGTTTTCACATTCAGGTCTGAACGAATGTAACGGAATGCTACAGCTCCGGACAGATTTTCAGATAGCAACATCGAGTAAGCAACGTCAAACGCCAATTCGTTTGGATGAGCATCCTGAAGCGGCTGGTTGTTGTAGTCTGTCATTTTTATTTCACCCAACGAGAAATAGCGCAACGAAGCACTTACAGACTGAGTTTCGCTGAATTTCCAGTAACCTGCAAGGTATCCCAGGTCGATATCATTTACCAATCTTCTCAACCAGGGAGTGTAAGACAGAGAAAGACCTGCAGGGCTTTCCATGAAAGCATATTTAGCCGGGTTCCAGTATTGTGAATTGATGTCGGGAGTGGTTGCCGCACCCACGTCACCCATGGAACCTGCGCGGGAATCTGGCGTAATGTTGAGCGATGGAACCGCTGTAAGTATAGGATTCAGTTGTCTGTTAAGATCATTTTGTGCTAAAATTGACACAGAAGAGAGTACAGCGGCTAAAAGTATTAAACACGTTTTTTTCATAC
>CAZIRA010000133.1:0-6845 GCA_964541615.1 uncultured Paludibacter sp. | reverse complement strand
TGATTTCATTTCAACTTCAATAAATTCTCATAATCCCCTACACTCGCTCCATGAAGACACGCTTCAATAATTCGCTGACCGATTGGATGTAATTCGTTTGTAAGGTATTGCTTTAACTCTTGCCTGAAAAAATCATAAAGCATCTCTGCACCAGCATCATAGCCATCAGTACCAACTTCGTCCTGCTTGTACACCTGAAGGAAACGGGAAGGAATTTTGGCCCCTTCGATTGTCAGATAATTCAGTTCGTAACCTAAAAGCGGACAACGGGCAGGTTTATACTGGTCGTTTCGCAGGCGCGAATTTCCGCGACGCGTAAGATATTCACGCATCAGTAATTGTGGTTTGAATCCCACTTTCCAAACACCGATGTACTGATTTGGAACCAGCTTGTATCTTGTTTCCGGAGTTTCCATGATTTGCTTCAAAAGCATATTGGCATGGTGAACCTTCTTTCCTGTGGCAAATGGCCAGTAAGAGCCTACACCTTCTGACTCCATACCTGTGCCCGCTGACGAGCTGATGCTGGGATTGGCATGTCCGCGAGGCGCCACGAGACGCCACAGCCAAGCCAAAGCAGGCGGTAATACATGAAACAGACCGATTATTCCGTAGTTGGGATTTAAGCGTGAACTTGGCGGTGTGCGTACACCAAAACTTCTCACATCTACCGACACGGGATGATTCACCACGTTTGGAACAATATCCCGCATTAAAATTACACGCGGATTAGGACATGGTTTGCCCGGCGCATCCATTGTGTGTTCCCAAAGCAACGCAGTTGAATCAGGCGTAGTATCAAGATTCAAAAACAAAAGCGGTTTTTTAGGTTTCGCTGTAATTTTTTCCAGCGTTGGGTCATCACCGTATTCATTGATACTGTCAACCCGGATAAACCAGGAATTTTCCGCATCATTCACACGCAATTTGCCGTTATTATTCTGATAAGTAGGATGACAAAGCGCCATGTCATCAGTCACAGGATTAAATGTACAGAAAATCGGCAGTGAAATCAGTCGGGTTTCACCGTTAATGGTGTTTCTCCCGATTAAAACCTGACCATCCGGCTCTTTGATAATATGCTGTAACATTTCGCTCTTTCCACCTCCGCTGGCACCTTCATGCATAAAAGTAGTGGTATTATCATACGGACTAACCACCTGAACAGTAGAACAATGCGCTGTAATCCATCCTTCGCGTTCTCCTTTCGTGAGCAAGGCCCCGTAAAGACCTTTTTTTGCACTTGGTCCAGGATACAGATTATATGAAAATATTTCGTGGCGCGCTTCCGTTCGGTTGTGAACCACTATTTGTTTTCCATCAAAATGGGTATGACGAAACGTAGGAGCAACATATATAACAGAATCCAGTTTAAAATAATCTGGAATATCCGAGGTTGGAATCATCACCTGCAACATGCCCAATCCCAATGCAAAAAAGCCTGCATTTGCCGGACAAACCGCAATGCCACCCACTCCGATATTTTCGCGTCCGGCGAAATAAAGAAATACGGCTAAATCCTGGTTTTTAAGCCATTCAAAAGTCTCCAATTTCAGCTTATCAAATTCATAGCCAAATCTTTCCTTAAACACCTCTTTATCAGTCGGCAAATCATCTGAAATGAGCATTGTATCGGGGTCGCGCCTGCGCATGTAAGGTTCTGTATAATTGGCCGAAATACCATTTTTAACACGATGTACCACTGCTTCCGTGAATTCTCCCTTTCCGGGAATGTCGTATTTTACTTCGTAATAATTGTTTTCAGCTCCATTTGTCGCAACAGCATTCAATTCATCAACTGTATCAAAGACTTTATAACTTTTACATGAATTTAATAATTCAATCAATTCATCCGGCACCTCAATTTTCTTGTTTACTAACAAGCTTATCAGTTTATTCATTCTTTAATTATCTTATTGTTATCGTTTACTTACAGAATAAAACAAATTGACATCAATTTTGTTCTTTAATTTCAATTTTTATAGCATATTGATTTAGTAGTATACAAAATGTATCTCAAATTTGAATTATTAAAAACAAACGTCAATCATTTTTATAAAATAAATCTGAGCATAAATCTTTTATTTGCTCAGATTCATTCTTTTATTATCTCTAATCTTTTAAAACAGATTCGGTCTCCTGCTTTTCGCTTCTTCCAATGAAAGCAAATCAGGTTTCGGAGCTTGCTTCGTTCTCAAACCTTCGTATTCCTGCTTGATTTCCTCAACAAACTGGGCTTTTGTAGTTGGGTTCATCAATTTTGCCACCACAGCTGTATTCAGCGAAGCGTCTTTCACGTGAATAACAGGATTGCTGTAATTCGGTGCAATTTTCACCGCTGTATGCAGTTTGGAAGTGGTAGCTCCTCCAATCAGAAGAGGCATTTGCAGTCCGGCTTTCTCCATTTCAGCAGCAATATTACACATTTCTTCCAACGACGGTGTAATCAATCCACTCACACCAACAATGTCCACTTTTTCGTCAATAGCTGTCCGGATGATTTTTTCAGTCGGTGTCATCACGCCCAGATCAATAACTTCGAAATTATTGCAACCAAGCACTACTGCCACGATGTTTTTACCAATATCGTGCACATCACCTTTTACAGTGGCAATCAGGAACTTACCGGCAGAAGAACTTTGTCCGGGTACTTTCGTTCTTTCGATTTCAGGCTGTAAGATCGCAACAGCTTTCTTCATTGTGCGAGCCGTTTTTACTACTTGTGGGAGGAACATTTTCCCGGCTCCAAACAATTCGCCGACAATATTCATTCCGTCCATCAGGGGTTGTTCTATAATCGAAATGGCAGATGGATAAACGGTCATAGCTTCGGCAATATCTTCATCCATAAAGTCGCTAATTCCCTTTATCAGAGCGTATTCCAATCGTTTTTGCAACGGTTCGGAACGCCATGCATCCATTTGCTCTGCTTTTACGCCAGTTGCTTCGTTTTTTATTTTTTCAGCAAACTCAATCATTCGCTCCGTAGCATCCGGTCGACGGTTGAGCACAATATCCTCCACATGTTCGAGCATATCGGAAGGAATATCTTCATAAATCTGCAACATACCCGCATTCACAATTCCCATATCCATTCCCGCCTGGATTGCGTAATATAGAAATACGGAATGAATGGCTTCACGTACAGGATCATTTCCACGGAATGAGAACGACAGGTTGCTCACGCCACCGCTCACTTTCACGTGAGGAAGATTTTCCTTAATCCATTTAGTTGAATTTATAAAATCAACTCCGTAATTATTATGTTCTTCAATTCCCGTAGCAATCGCCAACACATTTGGGTCAAAAATAATATCCTGAGGCGGGAAGTTCACTTTTTCAGTAAGCAGCTTGTAAGCTCGTGTACAAATCTCAATCCGCCTTTCGATGTCAGCAGCCTGCCCTCTTTCATCAAACGCCATTACCACCACCGCAGCACCGTAACGTTTTATCAGTCGGGCTTTTTCAAGAAAATCTTCCTCTCCTTCTTTCAGACTGATGGAATTGACAATACATTTGCCCTGTATGCATTTGAGTCCGGCCTCTATCACCTCCCACTTTGAACTGTCGAGCATAATCGGTACGCGTGCGATTTCCGGTTCCGAAACCAGGTAATTCAGGAATGTAACCATCTCCGTTTTGCTATCAAGCATGGCATCATCCATGTTAATGTCAATGACCTGAGCGCCATCTTCCACTTGTTTGCGGGCAATCGAAAGAGCTTCTTCGTATTTTTTTTCGTTGATCAACCGCAGAAATTTCCTTGAACCGGCTACGTTGCAACGTTCGCCGATGTTGAGGAAGAGGGAATCCGGTTTGACCACTACTTCCTCCAGGCCACTCAAATGCAAGTTCGTGTCTTTTTCAGCCGGTTTTCTTACATTGGCTTTTTCGATTAAGTGCTGATAAGCTCCGATATGTTCCGGAGTTGTCCCGCAGCATCCGCCGATGATATTAACCAGTTTTTCATCAAAATATTCTTTCACCTGTGCGGCCATTATTTCGGCAGTTTCGTCGTATTCTCCAAATTGATTAGGCAGACCTGCATTTGGATAAGCACTCACACAAAATGAAGACCTTTTAGAAATTTCCTGTAAATATGGCTTCAAATCTTTGGCACCAAACGAGCAGTTTAACCCTATAGAAAGTAAATCAGCATGCGAAACGGAAGTCAGAAAAGCGCCAATTGTTTGTCCGGAAAGCGTTCTTCCGCTTTTGTCGGTAACGGTTACAGAAAGCATTAATTCTACCCTTCTACCTGCTTTCTGCATCGCTTCTCCGGCAGCAAACAGCGCTGCTTTTGCATTCAGCGTATCAAAAATGGTTTCGATAAGCAAAGCATCTACTCCACCCTCAATCAGCGCCACCATTTGCTCTGTGTACGCCACCACCAAATCATCAAAATTCACAGCACGGTAAGCCGGGTTATTCACATCAGGCGACATGGAAGCTGTTTTATTGGTCGGCCCAACGGCTCCGGCTACAAAACGAGGTTTTTCAGGAGTTTTAGCAGTAAACTCATCTGCAGCTTTTCGAGCCAGGCGGGCTGCTTCGAGGTTGATTTCACGCACAAAAGCACTCATTCCATAGTCGTCCATAGAAATTCGTTGCGCATTGAAAGTATTGGTCTCCACGATATCTGAACCAGCTTCAAGATATTGACAATGAATATCATAGATTATTTCGGGTTGAGTCAGAACCAGCAGGTCGTTATTTCCTTTTTGCAAAATTTCAACGTCTGCAAAACGTTCGCCACGATATGCCTTTTCATTCAGTTTGTGACGCTGTATCATCGTTCCCATGGCACCGTCGAGTATCAGTATTCGTCGGGAAAGTTCTTTTCGTAATGTCATATATGTCAGGTTTAATTTACAAAAATACATAATTTTCCTTGAACTCAACTTTTAAAACATAGCTAACAATAGTAATATCTATTCTTACTTGAATAATCCCGATAACATAGTTTAAGAATATCTTCGATATTGATTCTCTATGTTTCCGAGAAATATTTTCATAATAAAACATCAATATTATACTAATGTTTTCTGCTGTTTTTAGAAGACTAAAAAAAATCCTTACAAAAAACGCCATAAGCAAGACTTACGGCGTTTTAACGAGTATATTGCTGAATTTTACTCTCGAAATCTAAAAATTTAGAAAGTAATCAATCCGCGTCCGCTCATCTCTTTCGGGATGTCAATTCCCAAAACCTGACAAACAGTTGGTGAAACATCAGCCAAAATTCCAGGTTCGATTGTTGCATTTTTATCATTTGTAACAAAAACAAATGGAACCGGGTTCAGCGAGTGAGCTGTATTTGGCGAACCATCGGCGTTCGATGCGTTGTCGGCATTTCCGTGGTCGGCAATAATAATGGCTTCGTAATCGTTGGCCTTGGCGGCCTCAATCACTTTTTCCACACAAACATCAATCGTTTCAATCGCTTTAACGATGGCTTCTTTCACACCTGTATGTCCCACCATATCGCCGTTTGCGAAATTCAGCACGATGAAATCAAATTTCTGAGAATTCAGTGCATCAACCATTCTGTCGGCTATTTCCGGCGCGCTCATTTCAGGTTGCAAATCGTAAGTTGCCACTTTCGGAGAAGGAACAAGCAGTCGCTCTTCGCCCGGAAATTCAGCCTCGCGACCGCCTGAGAAGAAGAATGTAACGTGAGCAAATTTCTCTGTTTCAGCCACGCGAAGTTGCTTCAAACCAAGGTTTGAAACATATTCTCCCATCGTATTCTGTACGTTGTCTTTATCAAAAAGGACATTCAAACCTTTGAAAGTGCTGTCGTACGGCGTCATGGTGAAATATTCCAGCGGAATAGTGTGCATGCCGTGTTCGCGCATATCTTCCTGCGTCAAAACGATTGTCAATTCTTTCGCGCGGTCGTTACGGAAATTGAAGAAAATAACCACGTCGCCTTCTTCGATTTTAGCAACTGGTTTTCCATCCGAATCCACATTCACAATCGGCTTAACGAACTCATCGGTAACGCCTTCGTCGTAAGAATTTTGCATTGCCTGAACCATGTCAGTGGCAGGAGTTCCCACACCATTTACCATCAAATCATACGCTTGTTTCACACGTTCCCAACGTTTATCGCGGTCCATTGCGTAGTAGCGACCGATGATTGAAGCGATTTTTCCGGTAGTTTTGTCAATGTGATTTTGAAGTTGCTCGATAAAACCTTTACCGCTTTTCGGGTCGGTATCACGTCCGTCCATAAAAGCATGAACGTAAGTATCTGCAACGCCATATTCTTTGGCAATATCAATTAATTTCAGCAAATGGTCCAGCGAGCTGTGCACACCGCCGTCAGAAACCAAGCCCAACAAGTGGATTTTTTTCTGATTATCGCGTGCGTAAGTATATGCTTTTATAATTTCCGGGTTTTGCATGATGCTGTTGTCGCGACAAGCACGGTTAATTTTCACCAAATCCTGGTAAACCACGCGTCCGGCCCCGATATTCAAGTGACCAACTTCCGAGTTACCCATTTGTCCGTCAGGAAGTCCCACGTTTTCGCCCGATGCAAGTAAATAAGAATTCGGATAAGTAGCCAATAGTTTATCCCAATAAGGCGTAGGAGTGTTGTAAATCAAGTCAGCTTCCGATTGGTTGCCAATGCCCCAACCATCTAAAATCATTAATAATGCTTTTTTTCTCATATTATTTTGTATTGTTTTGTATTCTGTTTTCGGGGTGCAAAGTTACTCATTTTTTGACACTTATCCTTTTTTTATGAAGATTATTTTTTTGAAGAAGAGAATAAAAAGACTTTTAGATTTAAGACTTTTAGAATCAAGACAAAAGAACTAATCAACCAATCAATC
>CAZIRA010000132.1:0-6887 GCA_964541615.1 uncultured Paludibacter sp. | reverse complement strand
AAAGCTGTACTTTTGCAGTCCAAATTTCAGCGTAATCTCTGACAGCGAGGAAAGGTCCGAATAAGCCTGTGAATATTGCGCATAGTATCAACTTTAATAAAAATTAAATCATGGACTTAATAAAAGTTGCAGAACAAGCTTTTGACGAAGTAAAAAACTTCCCCCCGTTCAAAGCCGGAGATACCGTAACAGTAGGCTACCGAATCAAAGAAGGTAACAAAGAACGTATTCAGGAATACAGGGGCGATGTTATCAAAATCGTAGGCCATCTGAACAAAAAACGTTTCACGGTTCGCAAAATGTCAGGAAACATTGGTGTTGAGCGTATTTTCCCAATGGATTCACCTTTCGTGGAAAGCATCACCGTAAACAAAAGAGGTAAAGTTCGCCGCGCAAAACTGTACTACCTGCGTGCACTTACAGGCAAAAAAGCCCGTATCAAAGAAAGAAGATTCTAAGGCTTCGCTTTCGCATAAAAAATTCAAAGAGAAATTCAATCATGAGTTTCTCTTTTTATTTTTCAGAAAAATGACAAGGCCTAAATCAATTTCCATAAATCGTAAAATTTTAAGTAGTAAAAACCGTTCGATTTCTAAAAAAAATAAAACTTTCTACCGTTTTGTAGAAAGAGTGCAAATAGTTTTTTAACTTTGCAGACCATACTCAATTTCACTAATAAAATTTGCAATGAAGTATTTACAGTACAAGAATATATCTCTGCTTTTGTTTATTTCACTGATTATAACCGGCTGTCTTTCCAACTCTGGAACCCAGCTGGCAAATCCATCCGATGATGCCTCCATTTTGCAAGCTTATATCAAGAGCACCACTTATTCGCCCAACGCATCTTTGGCTGTATTTACCATTGATAATGTAAACGACTCCATCTACAACGTCGATTCACTGCCCTACGGCACCAAAGTAGATAGTTTGTTTGTCGGTTTCCAATTTGCAAGTTCGCTCGGATTTATCATGAACGACACGGTTTCTGAGTCCAACTTTTACAACACGGCAGAAACCAGCAAAGCAGTAGATTTTACCAAGCGAGTGAAAGTAAAAAATTTAGCTACCGATGAGAAATCTACCAAAGAATATGAAATGGAATTGCGCGTTCACAAAGTGGAAACTTACCTGCACGTTTGGAGTGAGCTGAATGCAAATGTAACTGCTCAGGCCACTGATAATCAAAAGGCTGTGCAACTGAACGATAAATTTTTCTACTACTTCGGACATGCGGCATCCAATTCGCTTTACACATCGACCGATGCAAAAACCTGGAAAGCCGAAACCGCTCTTATCGGACTTCCGCTCAACGCAAAACTGAGAGATATGGTTGTTTTCAACAATGCTATATATCTTCTTCACAACGGATTAGACATTTACAAAACCACAGACGGAATCAATTGGGCGCATCATACGATGGTTGCTGATCCTGCTTACAATTACACTTCGCTGCTTTTTGCCTTCAAAAATAAAATCTGGGCAGTTGCCAAAGAAAAAACCAGCAACAATGTTCGCATTGCAAATTCTGCTGACGGGGTGAATTGGGCATTTACCGGAAATAAGATTTTCAACGATAATTTTCCTGTTACTGATTTTGCTTCAACAACATTCCGTCCAAAACTTGGCCGTGAAAAGGTAGTGGTAATCGGTGGTTTCTCCCCTTCGGGAAAAAGGCTGAATACACTTTGGTCAGCTGAAAACGTAACAATTACCGATACATTGAATTGGCTCAATCTTCAAAATGCAAAAAGCAATATTGTAGCCGTTTCAGATGCTGCGGTTGAGTATTACGGCAGCAAACTGATGCTTTTCAGCGGTGCAACAAACACGCTTGCAGTTGACACTACACAGCTCAGACAGTCGATGAACGAAGGTATGAACTGGATTCTTCCGGATTCTGCTACCAATATTCTTCCTGACAATTTCAAGCACCGCACCCATGCTTCGGTCATAAAAGACAGCAAAGACAACAGCCTTTACGTTATCGGAGGAAAATCTTCAACAGCGCCGATGGCTGATGTTTGGAAGATTAAGGTAAATTTCTACAGTTTCAAAGACTACCTGGAAAATCCTTACAAGTATTAATCAGGACTCATTTTTATTTTGAAAAAGCGTAGTTTACAGCCGATCAAAAGCATTCGTTTCCGCCGTTGGAGCCGAAAAAGCTATGCTGTTTTCTCCGGATTGAATAAAGTCATTTCAATCGGCAGAGTAAGTGCGGGCATATGCGATCAAGCTGTTTTGAAAACCAATTCGCTTTCATTTGCTGATGCAGCATTATCTGAAAATATCCTGTTTCTGGAGGAAAAGGAGTCGGAAGATGAAACCGTTTTCCTCGATTTACAATTAAAATCAAACACATTACATATCTCAACTGACATTCCTGCCGGTTGTCAGATAATACTTTTTATTCACTTGAAGTTGGAAGAGAGCTATGCCCTGTTCCAACTTTTTTTATTTTAAAAAAATGAAAAAACTTTCTATTTTATTGATTGTCACCTGTCTTTTCTCAGGTATTTATGCAGAAACACCCCTGAAAGATGTAAAACTTAACGAACTGGAAGTAAGTGCCGGACGCACAAGAATGTATTCCAATCTGGGAAGAATTGTCAGTGTGATAGATAAACTTGATATTGAAAAAGCCGCAGTCCGAAGCATCGACGATTTGCTTGACTTTGTTTCAGGTGTTGATGTTCGCCAGCGCGGGATGTACGGCGTACAGGCAGATGTAAGTATGCGCGGAGGTTCATTTGATCAAATTCTTGTGCTGCTCAACGGAGTAAACATTACCGATCCACAGACTGGACACTACAACCTGGATATTCCCGTTGATCTTGCTGACGTGAGCCGCGTGGAGATATTGCAAGGCTCTGCTGCACGCGTGCTCGGACCCAATGCATTCAGCGGTGCAATAAACATAATAACGAATGAGAAAACCGAAAAAAACGCCTCAGTTCAAACGTCAGCCGGAAGCTATGGTTATCTTTCAAACGTCGTTTCAGGGAATTTTGCCGGTGAAAAATTGAATCTTTTCAGTTCCGTTTCACACAAAAAAAGTGACGGCTACATTTCTAACACCGATTTCAACATAGCAAATGCCTACGTGCAAAGCGGTTTGAAAACGGGAAATGCTGGAAATTTCGGCATTCAGCTTGCTTATCAGCAAAAATCATTTGGTGCAAACAGCTTTTACAGCACTACTTACCCCAATCAGTTTGAGCATACTAAAACCATGTTTTCGACATTGGATTGGAATTTAAGAACAGGGAATTGGGATTTTAATTCTCAAATTTATTGGCGCCAGCACCACGACCGATTCGAGCTTTTCCGAAACTTTGAAGGTGCAGAAAAATTCTCTTGGTACACCGACCACAACTACCACCAAACCGACGTTACAGGTGGGAAACTGAGCGTTTCCAATTCGTGGAAATTGGGAAAAACCACACTCGGCACCGACATCCGCAACGAGCATATTTTCAGTACCGTACTGGGCGAAAACATTGAAACACCGAAAAACATCCCTTTCGAAGAAGAGAAAACCTTCACCAAAGAAGCAAACAGACTCCTTACAACTGCATTTTTGGATCACAGTTTAGTGTTGGGTCAATGGTATGCCTCAGCAGGCGCAGCTGTGACTCATAACCAAAAATTTGGAACAAATGTAAACGGAGGAGTCGATCTGGCGTACCGACCTACGGAATATTCTAGGATTTTCGCAGCAGCAAATTCTGCTGTCCGGCTCCCGACTTTTACCGATTTATACTACAAAAGTGCCACTCAGATCAGTAATCCAAATTTGAAACCAGAAAAATCGGTGACATTTGAATTGGGAACGATAATTAATCCGATTAATTGGACGCTCACTGCCACTACATTTTACCGAATCGGTAACAATATAATCGACTGGGTGAAAACTGCCGAAGCCGAAAAGTGGGAAAGCCGGAATTTGACCAATGTGAATGCCTTGGGCTTTGATATTTCCTATGAATACCGCCTTCAACATTCGTTCATAAACTCAATCGGAGCCAATTATTCGTTCTTGAATTTGGACAAAAAAGCGGAAGGATACGACAGCAAATATGCGCTTGACTACCTGAAGCATAAGTTTGTTTTTAACCTGAATCATGCCGTTTGGTCAAAACTTTCGATGAACTGGGATCTGGCAATGTTTGACAGAAGCGGCAGTTACACCGATTTCACCACGAACTCCCTCACTGACTACGCACCCTACTGGATGCTGAACACTAAGCTTTTGTGGAAAGCCGACAAAATCAATTTATTCGCCGAAGTGAACAACCTGCTGAATCAAAAATACGTGGAATTTGGAGGCATTGCGCAGCCGGGAACGAATTTCAATTTGGGCATCCGATTATCGCTTAACTAGCACCAGCAGGCAATTTAGAATGAGACTAAATTGCCTCCATTTTGTCAAAAAACAATAAACTGATTACTTGATAATTATGATTTATTTTTCCCTAATAAATAAGCTAATTCACTGATTCAGTTTTGTTTATCCCTGCTAATTTGTTATTTTTGTAGGAAAGATTCACACAAACTATAAATTAAATATTTATCATTATGAAAAAAAGTCTTAAAGGAACACAAACCGAGCAGAATTTGCTGAAATCTTTTGCCGGTGAAAGTCAGGCACGCAACCGCTACAACATGTTTGCAGCAATTGCTAAAAAAGAAGGTTACGAACAAATCGCAGCTATTTTCCTTGAAACAGCTGAGCAAGAATATATGCACGCCAAAAGATTTTTCCGTTACCTGGAAGGCGGCATGGTAGAAATCACTGCCATGTATCCAGCAGGTGTTGAAGGCACAACTGCTGAAAACCTGAAAGCAGCTGCTGATGGCGAAAACGAAGAATGGGTAGATCTTTACCCACATTTTGCTGATGTAGCTGATGCTGAAGGCTTTGCAAACATTGCTGCTACCTGGAGAAAAATTGCGGCTGCTGAAAAAGGGCACGAAGAACGCTACCGCAAACTTCAAAAACGCGTAGAAGAAGGCACTGTTTTCTCCCGCGAAGAAGACACTTACTGGCAATGCCGTGAGTGCGGACACATCCATTATGGAAAAGAAGCTCTGAAAGCCTGTCCTACCTGCGCTCATCCCCAGGCTTTTTTCGAAGAAATGAAAACAAACTATTAAAATACGGCCCAACCCCTAAAGGGGAGTAATTAAAGATTTGATAAGCGTGCGTTTTGGTTTTAACTAATCGCACGTTTTTTATATTTTTGCAAATCACATTGTTTCCAAATGAAAGATATTTCAACAGAATTGAACCCAAATTCCCCCTTTAAGGGGTTAGGGGGCACTTTACAAATAACCGACGATGGCTCGCATACGTTGTTTGTGCCTGAAATTGATGAGTGTTACCATTCCACGAAAGGTGCCATTCAGGAAAGCAGGCATATTTTTATCGAAGCCGGATTGAAGCAATGTCTGAAACCGGAAATCAATGTGTTGGAAATCGGTTTTGGAACGGGGTTGAATGCGTTATTGACAGCTTTGGAGAGTGATTTTTCAGTTAGATATACTACGATTGAACTTTATCCTGTGCCGATAGAACAGGCGTTGAAGCTGAATTATCCGGTACTTTTAGGAACTGAAAGTGTTGTTCTTTTTGAGAAAATTCACTCTTCACCCTGGAATGAAAAAGTTCAAATCTCAGAGAATTTTTCATTGACAAAACTGAATTTGGATTTTACGAAGAATGAGCTGGAAGGGAGATATGATGTTATTTATTTCGATGCATTTTCGCCAGAGAAACAACCGGAAATGTGGAGCGAAGAAATGTTCAAAAAATTGTATCTTTGCGCATCAGATGATGCCGTAATGACAACCTACTGCGCCAAAGGTGCCGTTCGGAGAGCTATGAAAGCAGCGGGATTTACGGTAGAACGGCTTCCCGGACCGCCTGGGAAACGGGAAATAATGAGAGCGAGAAAGTTAAGTTTATAGTTTACAGAAAACAGTTTATAGTATGAATTCCAAAAAAAAAGAATATTTTTTAATCCCTTATTTTTTATTTTTCATTGTTATTCTGGCAGCAATAGTGCAATATCCAAAAGCAGAACTACATTTGCTGATGAATGAAAATCATACATCATTTAGCGACTTTTTTTTCCGCAACTGGACAGAAGTAGGCGGAGGCTGGCTGCCTTTTGTGTTTCTTTCTTTACTGCTTTTGTATCGATATAGCTGGGCGCTATACCTGCTTTCCGCGCAGTTTTTGGGTGGAATAATTTCTTTGATCGGGAAGCGGGCTTTTGACGAACCGCGTCCCCTGCTCTATTTTCAGGAGAATTTTTCTGAAATCAGTTTACCCCTTGTAGATGGTGTGAGACTATACAAAGCACATAGTTTCCCCTCCGGACACACAATCACAGCATTTGCACTGTTCTTTGGATTGGCACTAATTGTGAAAAATAAATGGCTGAAAGTGCTGTTTTTTGTTATGGCTTCGCTGGTGGGATATTCCCGCGTATATCTGTCGCAACATTTCGCTATAGATATTCTGGCAGGTTCCGCAATCGGCATTTTATCTGCCTGGATTTGTTATCCGCTTTTGGGAAAAATGGAAAAGAAATGGGGCAATCGGGGGCTCACGGATCTAATTCTCAAAAAAAATCGCTGAGAACTGCCGTAATATCAAAATAAAAGCGTTATCTTTGCAGTCCTAAAAATTATTGGAACATAGCGTTTCGGCGCTGTTTTTAATGTACAACTTAATAAATTCAGTATTATGTATTTAACTTCTGAAAAGAAACAAGAACTTTTTAAAGAACACGGTATTCAAAAATCAGTAACTGACACAGGTTCTGCAGAATCTCAAATTGCTTTGTTCACATTCCGTATCAACCATTTGACCGAGC
>CAZIRA010000131.1:0-6905 GCA_964541615.1 uncultured Paludibacter sp. | reverse complement strand
CATATTGTACATATTACAATAAGCATAGAATAGTTATTGTATAATACACATTATTTAATATGTTGAATTTTAAGGTTTAAATATCATTAATTTGTTTTATTATTAAAATATTATATTTATTTTTGTCAAATCTTTTCAACTAAAATCTAATTCGCCGTGTCACAAATCAGATCATACAATCCTTATGTCTCCATAGATTGCGTAGTCTTTGGATTTGATGGGAAAGACCTCAAAGTACTTCTAATCAAAAGGCATATAGAAGAGAACACAGGCGAATACAACGATAAAAAACTTCCCGGAAGCATCATTTACATGGACGAAGACCTGGATGAGGCAGCCACACGGGTACTTGCAGAACTTACCGGTCTGAAAAACATCCCCCTCAGTCAGTTTCACAGCTTTGGCAATCCGCTGCGTACCGGCAATCCCCGCGACATTCTCTGGCTCGAACGTACGATGAAAACCAAAATTGAACGAATAGTCACAATCGGCTACGTTGCCCTGATAAAAATCAACAGAAAAATCACGCTGAACTCCCAAAACACTTCTGCAGCATGGTACAACGTAGATGAGGTGAAGGAAATGAACCTTGCCATGGACCACAACCTGATTGTTCAGAAAGGACTGGATCACATCAAATGGTGGCTCAATGCCGAACCACACCTGATGTTTAAGCTCCTGCCCACCAAATTTACGGTATCGCAGCTGCGCCTGTTGTACGACGAGATCAATCAGACGAAGTCGGATGTACGGAATTTTCAGAAAAAAATCAATCAGTGGCACAACCTGGTCATGCTTGACGAATTCGAGAAAGGAGTACCTCACCGTGCCGGAAGACTCTATAAATATCAAAACAAATAAGACAACAATTATAACCTTATACAAAAAACAACCATGTATTTATTAGGATACGATTTAGGAAGCTCATCGGTGAAAGCCAGTCTGGTAAACTCAGAAACCGGCGAAGTACTGGCAAGTGATTTTTCGCCCAAAAAGGAAATGGAAATAAAAGCGGTAAAAGCCGGATGGGCCGAACAAGATGTGGAAGTATGGTGGAGCAACCTCAAAGAGGCCACCAAATCGGTGCTTGCAACTGCCGGTATTGACCCCAAGGAAATTGATGCAATCGGAATCTCATACCAGATGCACGGGCTGGTACTGGTGGATGAAAATCTACAGGCCATCCGCCATTCCATAATCTGGTGCGACAGCCGCTCGGTAGCTTACGGCGAAAAGGCATTCAATGCCATCGGAAGTGAAAAATGCTTATCGCACCTGCTCAATTCTCCGGGAAATTTCACACTTTCGAAACTGGCATGGGTCAAAGAAAATGAGCCCGAAAATTACGCACGGATTAAATACTACATGCTGCCCGGCGATTATGTAGCTCTACGAATGACCGGTAAACCCGTTACCACAGCATCAGGGCTTTCGGAAGGCATTTCGTGGGATTTTGTCAATAACAGTCCTGCCAGTTTTCTGTACGAATATTTCGGTTTTTCAACCGATTTCATACCGGAAATTGTTTCCACTTTCGGACATCAGGGCCGAATGTCAGCTGAAATAGCGGAAGAACTTGGACTGGCCGAAGGAATTCCGGTCACTTACCGCGCCGGCGATCAGCCCAACAACGCTCTCTCACTCAACGTGCTCAATCCGGGCGAAGTGGCAGCTACAGCAGGGACTTCGGGTGTGGTGTACGGAGTAAACGACGATGCAAAATACGATCCGAAATCGCGAGTTAATTCATTTGCTCATGTAAATCATACAGCAAAACAAACCCGCGTGGGGGTATTGCTTTGCATCAACGGAACCGCAATCCTAAACACGTGGATAAAAAATAATGTGGCTCCCGAAGGAATTCCCTATGCTGAAATGAACGAATTAGCTTCACAGGTTCCTGTTGGAAGCGAAGGAATTTCGATTATTCCGTTCGGAAACGGAGCTGAACGGGTTCTGAACAACGAAGAACCAAACTGCTCTATCCATGGAATCAATTTCCTGGTGCACGGAAAATCTCACTTAATCCGGGCTGCTCACGAAGGCATCGCTTTCTCGTTCAAATACGGTATGGACATCATGAATCAGATGGGAATAGAAACCAAAACCATCCGTGCGGGACACGCCAACCTGTTTCTGAGCCCGATTTTCCGCCAGACACTGTCCAACATCACTGGAGCCACCATCGAACTGTATAACACCGACGGTTCGGTAGGCGCAGCACGCGGAGCCGGAATCGGGGCAGGCATTTACAAAACTGCTGAAGAAGCATTTTCTACCCTAAAAAAAGTTCTTGTAGTTACTCCGGAAGAGAAAGACCTGCAAGCAAGTGCTGAGGCCTATAATCTGTGGCTCAATAGATTAAACAAATAAAAAACCTTTTAATAAAACATTTAATAAATCAAAAAACTATGGCAACAAAAGTTTATTTCCCATCAGTGGAAAAAATCAAATTCGAAGGAAAAGAGAGTAAAAATCCGATGGCTTTCCGTTATTACGATCCAGAAAAAGTCGTTTACGGTAAAAAAATGAAAGACTGGTTCAAATTCTCCATGGCTTGGTGGCACACGCTTTGCGCAGAAGGCGGCGATCCATTTGGAGGCGGCACAAAAGATTTTGAATGGACAAATGCCGACGATGCTCTTACGGTAGCCAAACAACGTCTGGATGCAGGTTTTGAGTTTATGCAGAAAATCGGTATCGAGTACTATTGCTTCCACGACATTGACTTGATTGACGAAGGTAATTCAATCGAAGAGTACGAAGCTAACCTGAAAGCAATCGTTGCTTACGCAAAACAAAAACAAGCTGAAACCGGCATCAAACTGCTTTGGGGAACTGCTAACGTATTCAGCCACAAACGTTTCATGAACGGAGCTGCTACCAATCCTGATTTTGATGTTGTTGCCCGAGCAGCCGTTCAAATCAAGAATGCATTGGATGCGACTATCGAACTTGGTGGTGAAAACTATGTATTCTGGGGTGGCCGCGAAGGTTATTCTTCACTTTTGAACACCGACATGAAACGCGAAAAAGAACATTTGGCAATGATGCTGAAAAGTGCCCGCGACTACGCTCGTTCAAAAGGTTTCAAAGGTACATTCTTCATTGAACCAAAACCAATGGAACCAACAAAACATCAGTATGACGTTGATGCAGAAACAGTTATCGGTTTCTTGCGTGCTCATGGTTTGGACAAAGATTTCAAATTGAACGTAGAAGTTAACCACGCTACTTTGGCCGGTCACACTTTCGAACACGAACTTCAGTGTGCTGCTGACGCCGGAATGCTCGGCTCAATCGACGCCAACCGCGGTGACTATCAAAACGGCTGGGACACAGACCAATTCCCGATTGACGTTTACGAATTGACTCAAGCTATGCTCGTTATCCTTAAAAGCGGCGGTTTGCAAGGCGGTGGAACTAACTTCGACGCTAAAGTTCGTCGCAACTCAACCGACATGGAAGATATTTTCATTGCTCACATTGCCGGAATGGACGCATTTGCACGTGCATTGGAAGCAGCTGCAGGCATCCTGGAAGATTCTCCATACACCAAAATGCTTACTGAACGCTATGCTTCATTTGATTCTGGAAAAGGAAAAGAATTTGAAAACGGCCAGTTGAAACTGGAAGATTTGGCAGCTTACGCAAAATCAAAAGACGAACCTGCTCAAATCAGTGCAAAACAAGAATTGTACGAAGCAATCGTGAACATGTATATTTAATAAACTCTAACCCCTCATATTTTTTTGAGGGGTTATTGGTTTTAAATTACGACCTTTCTCAAAATCTTAACTACAGAATTAACTTTAACTAAATCTTTCTTTCCGGAAAGATAAAACACAAACGCATGAAATCATACAATTCAGCTTACATCATTGGAATAACGCTTGTAGCAACCCTTGGAGGACTACTTTTCGGTTACGACACAGCAGTAATTTCCGGTGCAGAAAAATCAATCCAGCACAACCTTATCGAACCGCTTGGTTTAGGAGCATTTGCCCACGGAGCAACAGTTTCCAGCGCTTTGATCGGTTGTATTCTGGGTGGTGCTATCTCCGGCCTCCTTTCCAATCGCTTGGGACGAAAGAGAACGCTTCAACTGGCAGGATTTTTGTTTTTTACTTCAGCTTTAGGTTCAGGCTATCCCGAATTTTTGTTTTTTGAAAGAGGTGAAGCTTCTATAAGCTTGCTTTACATGTTCAATTTCTATCGTATATGGGGCGGCATCGGCGTTGGTCTTGCATCAGCTGTAAGCCCGACCTACATTGGCGAAATTGCTCCTGCTGAAATTCGCGGAAGGCTGGTTTCCTTCAACCAGTTTGCCATTATATTTGGTATGCTGGTGGTGTATTTTGTGAATTGGGGCATTGCCAACGGACAATCAATAGAATGGATTAACACAACAGGATGGCGCTACATGTTTGCTTCTGAGGCTATCCCGGCAGGTTTGTTTTTTATCTTGCTGTTCTTTGTTCCTGAAACTCCACGCTATCTTGCTCTGATTAATCAGGAAGAAAAAGCGTTAGGTGTATTGAAAAAAATCAACACAAGCGCTGATCATGCTAAAAGTATTTTGGCTGAAATCTCCGCTACAGTTTCCGATACAGCAAAATCAAAAATTTTCTCCTACGGGAAAAAAGTAATCATCATCGGTATCCTTCTATCTGTATTTCAGCAGTTTGTAGGTATCAACGTGGTGCTTTACTATGCACCCCGTATTTTCGAAAGCATGGGCGTAGCTCGTGATGCTTCAATGCTTCAGACTATTGTAATGGGATTGGTAAACGTAATTTTCACCGTTGTTGCTATTTTGACTGTTGACAAATGGGGACGCAAACCGCTTCTCGTTACCGGATCCATTGGAATGGCGATAGGTATGATTGCTATGTCAATTCTTTCTTACATGAACATATTCAGCGTGCTGACTCTGGTATTTATCATTATTTTCACCGCATCGTTTATGATGTCCTGGGGACCGATCTGCTGGGTGTACATTTCAGAATTATTTCCAAACAAAATTCGTGGACAGGCAGTGGCAGTGGCGGTGGCATTTCAATGGTTTGCCAACTTTGTGATTTCATCTACCTATCCGGGAATGATGCAATTCAGCAGCGCATTCACCTACGGATTCTACGGTGCAATGGCCATTCTTTCAGCAATTTTCGTTTGGAAAATGGTGCCTGAAACAAAAGGTAAGTCACTGGAAGAAATTGAAAAAATCTGGAAGTAATAAGATCAATTCTATTCAAACAATCAAGATAAATGCCGTTGCAACTTTCTGCAACGGCATTTATTGATAATATCACTCTTCCACTTTCCTCATAAATCTTTCGATTTCCACGGCAGCCCGTTTATGAGTGGCAATCCCGATCACGTCATCAGAGGAATCGGTAACCGTAATTTCAAAATCATAAATTCGTTTTTCGCGCTTGGTAAGAATGGCTATGCAAGAAACCTCCTCTCCTATCTTGCTGGCTTTTTGATGCTTCACATTGATCTCTATTCCGACTGTCGTATAGCCTTCCTCAAGATTGTCGATGACTTTAGAAGCCGTATTTTCCATAAACGCGATCATCGCAGGCGTAGCAAATACATCCAAAAATCCGGAACCCAGCTCGGATGCAGCGTGCTTTTTCTCAACAATCATTTTTTGAGTAAATGTTTTCATGCGTTAATAATTTGTTTTTTAGTTGTCGCATGGAACTCGCATGCCAATTTTCATCTGAATTGGCGAATGCTTGCGTTCATGCTCGTTTCATACGTTTATAATTTATTTTTGTTTAGTTTGAGATATTCTTAATTTGATATTGATAAATTTTACTAACAATTTGACTGAAATACGTTATGTTTTTACATTTTGAGATTTGCTATATTTCAAAGGTATTACAATTTTTTTATGTTATTTTTTCTTGTTATTTTTATAAAATAAATATGCATCTATTGTTGATAACTTTTTCATTTGACTATCAATCATTTGCGAATCTTAACATTTCGAATGTTGATAACTTGTAACAATATTTCAATCTAAAAATTAGGTTATTCCCCTTTTTTTAGCTTAATTTTGCAACAAATTTAATAAAATAAAAATAAACGTAAAAATTTTTTATTATGCTAAAGAAAACAAAATTATTTATTTTGTCAATTTTATTGATTGGTTCTGCCGCACTGAACGCTCAGGTTACCACCTCGAGTATGAGCGGAATGGTAACTGATGCCACAGGAGCTGTAATCGGAGCAGCAGTAGTTGCTACCCACACACCTTCGGGAACAACTTACAGAACCGTAACCAATGTGGAAGGTCGTTTCAACCTTAATGGCATGCGTGTAGGTGGGCCTTATTCCGTTGAATTTACTTATGTAGGATATGGAAAAAACACAACAAACAACATTACGTTGAGCTTGGGTGAAAACTATCCTCTTAATGTGGTTCTCTCTGAAGAAACATCTACATTGGATGAAATTTTAGTTACTGCTGCCCGTACAAAATTCACTACCGAGAGAACCGGTGCGGTAACGAATATCACTAACAATCAGATCACTACGCTGCCTACAGTTAACCGCAGTATTATGGATGTTACCCGCCTTTCTCCTTATGGAGGAAACGGAATGAGCTTTGGTGGTACAGATGGTCGTACGGCTAACTTTACAGTGGATGGAGCTAATTTCAACAACAACTTCGGTTTGAGTGATAGGCTTCCGGGTGGAGGAAATCCAATTTCAATTGAAGCAATCGAAGAATTGCAGGTTGTAATCGCTCCTTATGATGTTCGCCAGACTAACTTTATCGGTGGCGGTGTAAATGCTATTACCAAATCCGGTACCAACACTTTCAAAGGTAGTGCATTCGTATTTCACAGAAATGAGAACTTGCGTGGTGATGCCGTTTATGGTAAACAAAT
>CAZIRA010000130.1:4651-6948 GCA_964541615.1 uncultured Paludibacter sp. | reverse complement strand
ATAATAAATCAAATGACAGAGGAAATACTTAGATTTTACTTGTGACAAGGCTTTACTAATCCTATGAATGATTCTTTTACCGGATTATTAATTTGGAGTTAATGAAAACTTCGGTTCCGATAGCTTTCGGAAAATCCTCGCGTTGTAATAAGTAACAGCTACTTGAAAGTAGCTGTTACTTATCCTTATAAAAACAAAAAAGAGCAACTCAAATGAGATGCTCTTTCTGTAATTTCTGGTTTTTAATTCAGGAAGTACTCAATATACCGGTCTTTCGGCACTTTCTCAACCCGGTATGCAGATGCAAACTGCATGATGTTTTTTAGTGTTTCCTGGCTCGGGTTCATTTCAGCAGAAACGGAGCTTGGTTGATGAATAGAAGTTGAGTAAACAGGAGTAGAATTTTTTCTCATAAGCATGCTTTGAAGTTTGTTTTATTATCAAACGCATGCATTTTCAAAATAGTATATTTTACTTTGAAAATATTTTTAAAAAAATTCTTTACTCTGAACTAAATACTTGGATCTCAGAACTAAACCAAACTACTTAATTTCCAGGTAAATATTCTTCTCCGTAGCCATGCGGCGCATGTTCATCAGCGCGTACCGCATGCGTCCCAGCGCGGTGTTGATGCTTACTTCGGTGCGTTCGGCTATTTCTTTGAAACTCAATTCTTCAAAATAGCGCATTTTCACCACCTCCTTTTGTGAATCAGGCAGAAATTCTACCAAATGCACTACATCACGGAGCACTTGTTCGTTTGAAAGCACATCTTCCACACTTTTTTCGGAGTGTTTGGAGTTATTTACATAATCGTATTCCAGCCCATCGGTTGAGAAGGTGTTTTCATTTTTCTCCCTGCGGAAATGGTCAATTATCAGGTTGTGTGCGATGCGGTTAATCCAGCCAAGGAATCGGCCGGACTCTACATAGCGTCCTTGCTGAATGGTGGCAATGGCTTTAATAAAGGTATCCTGGAAGATATCTTCAGTAAGCTCTTTATTACGTACGATGAGGAAAATGTAAGTATAAACTCGTGATTTGTACCTGGTTAATAAAACTTCAAATGCCTCGTTTTTGCCATTTTCATACAACTGTACCAACTGTTCATCGGCGAGTTGAATTAAATTTTTCATTACTTAAATTTTTGGGGTTTATCAAGTAATTTTTGGCAATAGGCAATTAGATTTTAATTAAATGTTTATACTTTAAGATTGAAATGGATTGCAAATTTATACATTCATTTCAATTATTCAAAGTATCACTGCTGATTTTATGTTAATAATCCTTAATTGTGTTAATTTCAGTAGCTAAAATACAATAAAATGCAACAGCAACCGCACTTAATGTGATCAAATAAAGTGGAAGCAGAACCTTTATTCCACATAAAGCACCAGTCCTTTGAGGTATTCTCCTTCAGGGTGATAAATATTGATGGGATGATCGGCGGGCTGGGTGAGCTGATGAAGAATCCGCACGTTTCTTTTGGCTTCGGCGGCTGCGCTGAAAACCGCCAGACGAAACTGGTCTTTGGTAATGACCTGCGAGCAAGAGAATGTAAACAAAATACTGTCCGGCTCTATGATTTGTAAAGCCTTCATGTTCAATCGCTTGTAGCCTTTCAACGCATTTCTCACCGCATCTCTGTGCTTGGCAAAAGCAGGCGGATCCAGAATTATCAGGTTATATTTTTCAGTGCTTGAATTCAGGAATTTAAAAGCATCTTCAGCAAAAGATTGATGATTTGAAGCGTCAGGAAAATTAGCTTTCACATTTCGGTCAGTTGACTCAATGGCTTTCCCGGAGCTATCCACGGAGTGAACCAGCTTAGCGCCTCCGCGCAGCGCATACACCGAAAACCCACCCGTGTAGCAGAACATATTCAATACTGAACGACCTTTCGCATACTTTTCAAGCAGACTGCGGCTATCACGCTGATCCACGAAAAACCCGGTTTTTTGTCCTTTCAGCCAATCCACCTCAAACTGCAAGCCATTTTCTATTGCTTTGAAAGTATCCGTTTGTTTCCCTATCAGATATCCATCTTCTTTCTCAATCGGAGCATTGTATGGGAGCGTAGTTTCTGATTTGTAGTACACATTTTTCACTTCGGCAATCACCTTTACGATCGACTCAGCCAGTACATTTCTCATCATATGCATACCTACTGAATGGGCCTGCATCACTGCTGTATCATCATAAATGTCAACAATCAATCCCGGAAGCTGGTCGCCTTCGCCATGAATCAGCCGGTACGTGTTATTTTCCGGTGGATTTACCAATCCAACTGCCGAACG
>CAZIRA010000130.1:0-4551 GCA_964541615.1 uncultured Paludibacter sp. | reverse complement strand
ACCATTTATTTGTGATTGAATTATAGGTGAAATGTAGTTGAAAATCAACGAACAATCGAATTGTTCGGGAGGTTATTTGCCACACCGTTACCTTCAATCAAAACCTGAATTTCAGCTTTCGAAAGTTTTTTTTCTTGTAGTAGATGGAGATAAATCCTAAGCGTAGCCCATGCATCAGTAGCTGCATAAATCTGTTGCTGAGGCGTCAGCACATCGTTTTCCCAGTTGGTAAGGCGTTGAGATTTTGATATTTTTTTTCCAAAAATGAGGGCATAAACTTTTTGCAGGCTCAATTCCAAAATGCCGTAATTTCTCACTTCATTCTGAATATCCACAAATCCTTTCGGTTTGAAATTTTGCTGTCTGAAAAGTCCGTTCAGATCATCGCGAAGCGCTAACCCCACTTTGATAATTTTTTCGTTGGAAAGTAGCTCTGCCAGCTGCTCAGGAAAGCCGATTTTATTCAAACGGAACAGAAAACATTCGTCCACCGTTGAAACCTGTATCAGCGAAACTTTATGCACCACACCACGCTTGAAAGATGGTTTTGTTTCGGTATCGAGCCCAACAATCTGCTGGCTATTCAGAATTTCGAATGCTTTCTTTAATTTTTTTGAGGAGTCAATCACGTGGATTTTTCCGGAAAATTCTTCGACAGGCAGCAGATTTACTTCTTCTTTTGAAATTTTCGGTTGAAACATCTGCTTACTCCTCGTCGTTTTGAAAATTTAGAAAACTATTCCGGTCCAATTTCCGGTATTCGCTCGAATCGAAGCCTTCATCGAAGTCTTCACTGCCGAATTTTTCGCTGAAACGAAGACTGTGCAAAGCACGGAGTGCATTCAGCAGCTTCTGTCCCCAATGTTCTGCAAACGTTTCAACACAGGTTATCAGGGCCGCAGTCATTATTTCTGCTTCACCTAGTTGGAAATTAGCGATAAAATCTTTCAATTCCTGATAAACATCAGCCAGATTTTCAGAAATAAATGCGGCAATCGGCGTGTCGCTGTAAGGCATATCGGGATGAAAAACTTCCAGGAAACTATCGTCCGGGCCCAAAATCTGCTCAACCTGATTTTTAACATACAGATAGTCGTCTTCCGAAACGAAGCGTTCCAAAAATCCTTCAGATTCTTCATTCAGATCATCCAGCAATGAGGTTTTCAAATATAGAAGCGGCAGTAATTTTATGCTTTTAGAAACAAAGTCCTGCTTGCTGTTTTCAGAAGCCCGTTCTAAAAAAAGGCAGGTTTCGGCAACTACTGTTGCAAATTCGATAACTTTTTTTGAATATATGGTTTGATTTTCGCTCATCGTCAAAATTTTACGTTGCAAAGTTACAAAAAATATTATTTCTTTTGTTTTGCTTCAGCTCTTGCTTTCAAAGCTGCGGCCAGCGAAGCGGGAGTTGTACGCCAACGCCGGTGCATCCAAACCCACTGTTCGGGGTATTTACGGATAATATCGGAATAAAATTTATTTTGATTTTTTGTATTTTCAAGCAAGTCGTTTTCTTTATTATCCGTTTTCTGAACAGGGATTTCAGGATAAATCTCAAAACGGTAATTCCCGCCTTCACTTCGTACCATTGCCATCGGAACAATGGCGGCTTCGGTATCGGCAGCAAGCCTCGAAGCACCGAGCGGTGTATAAGCCGAATGACCAAGAAAATCAACAAAGACACCTTTCACCTTCGTATCCTGATCGGTCATGAGGATAAGGCACTCGCCCTTGTTCAGCGCATCAACAAGCGATTGATACGAGCCCTGGCGGGTGATATTTTTCATTCCACGGCGTCCTCTGAACTTCACCATCAGCTTCTCGAGCAGCGACATTTTCATCGATTGACTCGCAGCCGTGGTTTCATAGCCAAGCATAGGTGGTGTAATGGCAGCAAATTCCCACGAACTCATGTGCGGAATCAGGCAGATAACACCTTTCCCACGATTATATGTTTCCCGGAGGTGCTCCTCTCCTACTACGCTGATCAGGCTGAAATATTTCGTTGGGTTTTTCTCATGCGAATAAGCCATATAATCGAAAAATCCCTTGATGATTTCGGTAAATGATGATTTCGCAATATGCTCCTGCTCTTCAAGTGTAAGTTCTCCGTCATAAACTCTCGCCAAATTATCCAAAGCCCATTCCCGTGATTTCTTGGCAAATTTGAAGAAATATTTTCCTACAAAATCAGCAAATCTCCTTACACAGCTAATTGGAAGCATACGGAAAATCCAAATTAGTACGATCAACGGCGGGAAAAGAATAAGCAACACCGTTTTCCGGCGGATGGTGCTGAATTTTATATGTTGAAAAGAAAAAAGAAGCATAAAATCAATGTTGGATTGTAAAACAAACAATCTGCAATTAGCGTTATAGTGGTACAAACGTAATTGTAATTTTTATTAAAATCATAGAAAATGGAAGAAGAAAAAGTTGTTTCGTTAAAATTCTACGGTTCAATGATTGAGGCAGAAATTGAAATGGACGTGCTCAAAAACAACGGAATCGAATGCATGCTCAACGACGGCACGATGGTAGGGCTTTTCCCAATTTTTGACGATAAAGAGCGGGGCATCGAAGTGCTGGTTTTTGAAAAAGATCTGGACCGGGCAAACAGTCTGATCGAAGAATACCATCGAAGCAGTGAAATCTAATCTGATCCGCCATCTGACGGTTTCTCAATTTTCAGAACGGTTGTTGAACTGACAATTTCTTCTGACAATTCTTTCATTGACTTTCCCAGAACAGGATGAATCAGCTCAGGTGCGAGTTCTATCATGGGAATTAACACAAAATCTCTTTTGTGCAATAGTTTGTGCGGTATTGTCAGCTGCGGAAGATTGACTACCTGGTTATCGTACAGTAAAATATCAATATCAATTAAACGATCTGTGTAGCTGTTTTTTGTTTTTTTCAACCGCCCGATTTTTTTCTCTATCTTTTGTGTTATTACCAATAAATCCAACGGCGTAAATTCCGTATCTATCATCACAACAGCATTCAGAAAGTCATTTTCAGAATCAAATCCCCAAGGCTCGGTCTGGTAAAATGTTGAGATGCCCAACAAATCACCGGCCTCCAACGCAATCTGCTGGATTGTCATGTCCAAATTCAGCACTTTGTCTCCCAGATTTGAACCTAATCCAAGGTAAGCTATTGACATTTCTTTAAAAATAAAACGACTTTGCATAATACAAAGCCGTTTGAAATTTCACCAGATTAATTATCTCTGCATCAGCACCCAAGCATCAGGAAAGCGGGTGTTGATTTGGTTGATGCGGGCGCGTGCCTGAGCATATTCGTCGTAAGAAGCGATCAGTACGCGGTACATACCTTGTTGGTTTACCACTACGATTGCGGCATTACCTTCGTTGTTGAGCGTGCGCTGCAAGTTTCTGGCATTGGACTGTACACTGAAGCTACCAACTACCACGTGGTATTTTCTGTTGAAAGCATCGCTGTTTGTCTCACCGTCGGCAAGTTTGAAGCTTTCATTGATTGTACGTTCGTTGCTTTCAACCTGATTTACCACTACAGGCTGCGTTGTTGCTTTTGTTTCAGTAGCCGAGATGTCGGAACCGGAAATTTCCACTACTTTTTGTTTTGATTTACAAGATGTGGTAGAAAAACCTATGATTGCTGCCATCAATAAAAATCCGAAAATTTTCTTCATATCCCAAATTTGTTAAATAAAATTATTATTTTAAGTGCAAAGATGGTGAGAAAATAGCTTTAAAACAACTTTTGAGAATGATTTTAGCATATTTTAGAATTTCCGAATAAACAAAAAGGGGTGGACTTCTGTTATTTAGAAAGAAACTTAATAATTGAGGTTGATGTTGGACGATCGGAGCATAAAGATAAGAATGAAAACGACTAACAATTGAAACTTTTGAGAAATCAAGGACAAAAAAAATAAAATTATAATAAAATAAAAAAAATAGAAAGGAAAAAATTATGAGCTTTACATTGCCTGAATTACCTTACGCTTACGATGCGTTGGAACCGTTTATTGATGCGCAAACAATGAAAATTCACCACTCGGCACACCACCAAGCCTATGTGAATAACCTGAATGCTGCGCTTGCAAAACATCCTGAAAATGAAGGAAAAGACCTGAACGAATTGTTGAAGAATCTGGACAAACTTCCAGCTGACATTCAAACTGCAGTTCGCAATAACGGCGGTGGCCACTACAACCACGATTTCTTCTGGAAAGTGCTTGCTCCGGCAGGTTCTACCTCTATCTCTTCTGCTTTGGAGGCAGCACTGGTAAAAAACTTCGGAAGCGTAGATGCATTCAAAGAAGAATTTGAAAAAGCTGCTCTTGGACGTTTCGGTTCAGGATGGGCATGGCTGGTGAAAAAAACTGACGGTTCGCTGAAAGTTGAATCAACTCCAAATCAAGACAACAACCTGATGTGCTCAGAGTGCGTAAACGACACGCTTCTTTTAGGACTTGACGTGTGGGAACATGCTTACTACCTGAAATATCAAAACAAACGCGGCGAATATGCCAAAGCGTTTTGGAATGTAGTAAACTGGGAT
>CAZIRA010000129.1:0-6974 GCA_964541615.1 uncultured Paludibacter sp. | reverse complement strand
AATACTCGCGAATTGCCTGTAGTTCCATTCAGAACCGACAATTTGGATTAGAAAAGGATAAACTCATCACGAGTTGTTTTTTAAGTTGGTAAAAAGTTTAATGACTGCCACTCAGTCATTAAACTTTTTTTCTGCATTTCAGAAAAAAATTAGAATTTTGAAATTATTTATTTAGCTAATAATTTCTGGTTTCGGCTTACAAAATGTTTCTTATATGAATTTATTTTGTTATTTTTGCAGTGATTTTTCAAAAAAACAGAATTATCTGATTATCAATATAATTAATATTTTTTTATGAAACCAATGACCAAAAGCCCGTTGCAAATTGCACGTGCCAGCTACCAACCAAAAGTTCCTCTGGCACTGAAAGGTAATGTAATAATAGCAGAAGATGAAAAAACCGAATCTGTTGCAGATCAGGAAGATATAAAAAGATTATTTCCAAACACCTATGGAATGCCGTTGCTCACATTTGCTCCCGGAGAAAAGAAAGAATATGCACCAATCAATGTGGGAGTAATACTTTCAGGCGGACAAGCTCCTGGCGGACACAACGTGATTTGCGGAATTTTTGACGGAATTAAAAAACTGAATCCGGAAAGCAAGCTTTATGGTTTCCTTGACGGACCAAGCGGACTTGTAGATCATAAATACAGTGAATTGACTTCCGAAATTGTAGCTGAATACAGAAATACGGGTGGTTTTGACATCATCGGTTCCGGTCGTACAAAACTGGAAGAGGAAGCTCAGTTTGAAAAAGGAGCTGAAATATGCAAAAAACTAAATATTCACGCTATCGTTATCATTGGTGGTGACGATTCAAATACAAACGCCTGTGTATTAGCTGAATACTACAAACAACATAACTACCCTATCCAGGTAATCGGTTGCCCAAAAACCATCGACGGCGACCTGAAAAACGAAATGATCGAAACTTCATTTGGATTTGACACTGCTTGTAAAGTTTATTCAGAACTTATCGGAAACATTCAGCGAGATGCCAGTTCAGCAAAAAAATATTACCACTTCATCCGTTTAATGGGTCGTTCGGCATCACATATTACGCTGGAATGCGCTCTGCAAAGCCAGCCTAACATTGCACTGATTTCTGAAGAAGTGGAAGCCAAAAACATGACTTTGAACGACATCGTTGAAGACATCGTAGGTGTTATCGTAAACCGCGCAAACCACGGCTTAAACTTCGGTACTGTACTGATTCCGGAAGGTTTGATTGAGTTTATTCCAGCTATGAAAAAGCTGATTGCCGATTTGAATGAAATGCTTGCTGAAAACGAAGATTTTGTTGCTCTTCACTCTGCTGACGAACAACGTGAATATGTAAAAAGTATGCTGAATACTGAGAGTCTGGCTATTTACAGAAGTCTTCCGAAAAATATTGCTCACCAGCTTACACTTGATCGCGACCCACATGGAAACGTGCAGGTATCGTTGATTGAGACTGAAAAACTGTTGATTGATATGGTTGCAAAGCGTTTGGCACAGCTTAAAGCAGCAGGTGTTTACAAAGGAAAATTCTCTTCTATCAACCACTTCTTCGGTTACGAAGGCCGTTGTGCTATCCCTTCAAACTTCGACGCTGACTATACTTATTCACTCGGAATCACAGCTTCTATCCTTATTGCCGAAGGTAAAACCGGATATATGTCATCCGTGCGCAATCTGACCGCACCATCAGACGAATGGCAAGCCGGAGGTGTGCCAATCACCATGATGATGAACATGGAGCGCCGTCACGGAAAGATGAAACCTGTGATCCAAAAAGCATTGGTTAGACTGGATGGCGAGCCTTTCAAATTTTTTGCTCAATACCGCGAAAAATGGGCTGACGCTGAGTCAAACTTCATTTACCCGGGTCCAATTCAGTATTTCGGACCAACCGAAGTTTGCGACCAGCCAACAAGAACACTTCTGTTGGAAAGCAATTAATAATAAGTAAATTTCACAAACTACAGCAAACAAAAAAGCCCCGAGTCGGGGCTTTTTTGTTTATAGTTAAGTTGATCTCTATTTGATTTTGTACTTGGTTTCTGTTTTTCTTTTTACAATGTTGTTCAATTTGGTTTTCAGCAACTGCCTGCGAAGCGGTTTCACAAGATCTGTAAACAATTGTCCCTCAAGATGATCGTATTCATGCTGAATTACACGGGCACGGAATCCATCAAATTCACCGATTAATTCATTAAAGTTTTCATCCTGATATTTTACTTTGATATATTCCGGACGAATCACTGCTTCGCTTATCCCAGGAATGCTCAAACAACCTTCATCCATGGCAATTTCCTCTTCGCTTTCCTCCAGAATCTCAGGATTTATCATCGTAATCTTGAAAGAGCCGAGTTCAGGATCATCCTCTTTGAATGGAGCTAAATCGATGACCAGCAGGCGGATTGGAAGCCCGACTTGCGGTGCGGCAAGCCCTACTCCTTCGGCGTGAACCATCGTTTCGTACATGTTTTGAATCAATTCATCCAGTTTCGGATAATCCTTGTCAATGGGTTCAGCTACTTTCCGAAGCACAGGTTGGCCGTATGTGTATATTGGTAAAATCATTTTTGTGTAATTATTGATGAAATCTTAAAACCGAAATCCTGAAATTTGTTCTAAATAACTTTGTAAAATAATGGTTGCGCTGATTTTATCTACCAGTGCTTTGTCCTGCCGGGCTTTTTTCTTGAGACCGCCGTCAAGCATGGCTTTATGCGCCAGCACGGAAGTAAAACGTTCGTCAGCAAAAACAAGTTCTTTTGCAGGAAATTTTTCCTTGATTTTTTTCTCAATCGGACGGATAAATTTGATGCTTTCAGACTCGCTTCCATCCATTTGCGTAGGATATCCAAGCACGATAACATCCACTGTTTCCTTCGAAAAATAATTCTCAAGAAACGGCATCAAATCATTCGTGGAAACAGTTTCGAGACCGTTTGCGGCGATTCTAAGCGGATCAGTCACTGCGATGCCGGTCCTTTTTTTTCCTATATCAATTGCAAGAATTCTTCCCATCCTAAATTTTAAGTGTGCAAAGTTACAAAAAATAATAGTTTCTAAAAAATAGATAGAGTCTATAGGCTTAATTTTGTGCCTATTACGACTTTTGAAATGATTCAACAGCATTTTTTGAACTTTTGATAAGAGAATTTTTTGTACCTTTGTGTTTCAATTTTTTCAACTATAAATTATTTAACAAACACATAATAAAGCACTTACAATATGCACAATTGGTTTCAATGCAAGGTAAAATACGAAAGAAATGCCGAAGATGGCAGCATAACAAAAGTAAACGAAGCTTATCTGATTGATGCTCTTTCGTTTACGGAAGCGGAAGAAAGAATCAACGAAGAAATGAAACCTTATATCAGCGGAGAATTTCTGGTAGCTGACATTAAAAGAGCCCGCATCAGCGAACTTTTTGAAAATGAATCGGGTGACCGCTGGTACCGCAGCAAAATATATTTCATCAGTCTTGACGAAGAAAAAGGGGTAGAAAAACGAATTGCGGCAACGATGTTTGCTCAGGCAAGTACGCTGAAAGAGGCCGTAGAAGTAATTGAAAACGGCATGAAGGGCACTTTGGCTGACTATGAAATTGCTTCCGTTACGGAAACCAACGTAATGGATGTTTTCAAATATAAAGCGGAGTAGATTTAATCAAGACCGCTACGCTATTAGACCGTTACACTATTAGATTTTAGACATTTATTACGCTTTTTTTAGTCTAATTTCTAAAAGTCTATGCTCTAAGAGTCTTGGTTCTATAAATCTAACCTCTAAAAGTCTAAAAAAAATGAGTATCCAATCAAACATACAAGAACTTCGAAAGCATATCCCTTCGGATGTGAAGCTTGTCTGCGTCTCAAAGTTTCATCCTGCTGAGACCGTAATGGAGGCCTATGATGCTGGTGAACGGATTTTTGGCGAAAGCCGTGTGCAGGAATTAGTCCAGAAGCAACCTGAACTTCCTGCCGATATTCAGTGGCACTTTATCGGTCATTTGCAAACAAATAAAATCAAGTTTATTGTCCCTTTTGTAAAGTTGATTCACGGCGTTGACAGCTGGAAAGTGCTCAATGAGATTAACAAACAGGCGGAAAAAGCAGCTAAAAAGACAGCTTGCCTGCTTCAAGTTCACATTGCCGACGAAGAGACTAAATTTGGATTTTCAGAAGAAGAACTGATCGATTTGATTTCCGGTAATGAGTTACAGAATTTACATAATGTACAGATTGCAGGATTAATGGGAATGGCAACATTTACCAGGTATGAAAATCAGGTAAGAAAAGAATTTCGTTCTTTAAAAATTCTGTTTGACAAAATAAAATCGGAATACTTTTCGAATGACGAAGCTTTTTGCGAACTTTCCATGGGTATGTCGCAGGATTATCAAATAGCAATTGAAGAAGGCAGCACCATGATCCGGATTGGAACCTCGATATTTGGCGAAAGAGAGTATTAATAGTTTTGAGTTTTGTCCCGATAGCTATCGGGAGAGTTTTAAGTTTTGAGTTATAAAAAAAAGCATCCGGTAGGATGCTTTTTTTTAGTTTCATAAATATCTTATCTTACAAATTTTTGAGAATTACCATTCACCCGGATAATGTAAATTCCGCTGTGTAAATCTCTGTCGTAATTATTATAAGCTCTTGTTTTTTCAATCAATTGACCACTTATGCTGTATAACTCAATATCAGCATCACCGTCAAACCTGACAGAAATACCAGAAGGCGTAAGAAGCACTTTTACGTCCATTGTAGGTTGGTCAATTCCGGTAGAAAGCTGAGTTTTAAATCTTGCAATTTCGTCATTCATAGAAGGATAAATTGACCATCGGTCATTTATGTCGTTCCCATCTGCATTTGCTTCCCAGTTAGGATCTGCTTCGTCTGTAGTATAATACTTGTACGCAATATTCGAATAGATCAAATCAGTGGTACCGTTTCCAATCATTCCCGAAAATTTCGGACTGGTTGCTGAAGTTAATTCTATCGGAGTTGTCCAGTTATCCCATGATCCTTTAACAAATAATTTGGAAGGCACAGTACTACCTTCAGCAAAGTTCACATTTAATTTCACACCTGGCTGTGCCACCCAATAAGTAACAACGTCTGATGCATTGTAAGTACGGTTGCTTCCACCTGTCGGTTTAACTTTGTCGGTTGGATTCCAGGCTGTACTACCCAAACTGGAAGCTTCCTGATAATCCCAATCACCTTTTTCGCAGAGATATTTGTATTCCACGCCATCAGCGCAAGGAAGAATTCCTGCAAATTCATTTGCATTGGAAGTTTTAGCCAGCTGCAACGGATCGGTGTTATCCCAGTTTTTCCCTGTAAAGGAACCTGCCACATACACTTTTTCGGTTCCGGCAGGTACTGTTACCGTAAAAAGTTTGGCTATTGTTGTCAGATCTGAAGGCTGATGTGCTCCCATATAGGTTACCGCTGTACGTACGGTACCGTCTATATCAGCAGAAACAGAAGCCAAAAGTGGAGCTGCAAGATTTACATCGCCAACAGATGGAGTCGCTAAATGTAAGTTTCCGGTTGCTGCATCTGTGAAAGTGACATCAACTGATTTCGAATTCATGTCTTTTGTAGGATTTGCTGTTTGGTATTCGGCAAGAGTTGCATAAGTTCCGTTAATACTAGCATTTGTATTTCCTGCTTTTAAATAAAGAATATTATAATCAGATGCTCCTCCATTTGTTCCGGCAATAAGTGTGTTTACTTTTGCATCTTCGTCGCTTATTAAAATATTGTTTTTAATTTCCGGTGTACCGGCTGCAATAAGTATTCCCTGATACAAAGGAGTAATTTCGGTTGCAGCACCTAAACTGTTCATTAAAAATGTATTATTTCGTATATAACAAGTATTACCACAACGTATTGCAATCATATTTGCTGAACCGGATGTTCCAGTTACTTTAAAACCAGTAAAGAAATTATTTTCGATATACCATGTTCCACCACCACTTGCTATGATTCCTCTTATTCCATAGTCACCGGCAGAAGTGTTTGCTGTCAATGCAGAAATAAATTTATTCCCTTTTACTTTTATATCCCCTTTTGCGTTGCTTATTCCCTGAATCCAAGTGCTAAGCATACCAGGACTAATTTGTTCTGTTTTAAATGTATTTCCTTCAATAACAATATTTTCATTATTGGACATCGAAACTCCTCTTGTCCTTGCAGTGATTTCATTATTCTTAATAATGACATTTTTAATGGTGTTAGCTGTCAAACCTGTTGCAAAAGTGAGACCGATACCCATTTGAGCAGTGTTTTTAACTGCTGTAATTATATTATTTTCAATCGTAACATCACTCGGCGCAAATACTGTACCAGCTACATTTTTTTCAACACGAATGCGAATTGCGTAAGTAGTAGATCCGGTAGCAAGATTTCGCTGATTTAAAATACAATTTTTTACTGTAATATTTTTGCTTTCTCCAACAATCTGAACAGGTCCGTGATAAATGTTAGCATCATCAGTAGTAGCTAATGTCAATCTACGGGTATTTCCACCGGATGCAAATCCGTCAATTGTGACATTGTGAGTGTTGTTTGTAAGATTATCCCAACTGTCAGCACTCATTCCTATTATTATCAATCCTGAAGCTCTTGCATTATCAGTAGCCAAATTAAATTCAATTTTTCGATCTACATCTAAATCAGGTCGAATTGTAATGGAAAAGGTTCCTGTGTTTACTCCAATTCGGGAACTTGCAGTCTCCAATAAATCAGAAGTTATTTCAAATATAACGTTACCATTCATTCCAACTGAATTTAATGCATCTGTTGCTGCTTTCAAAGATGTAAAATTCGGTGAGGTTTCTGAAACTCCAACTTTGTATGTTCCTGACATTGGTGTCTGACCATAACCAAATGCCACAACAAATAATACAGCAAATAACAAAGTAATTTTTCTCATAAATATTAATTTTTAAAGTTAGTAATTTG
>CAZIRA010000128.1:3921-7014 GCA_964541615.1 uncultured Paludibacter sp. | reverse complement strand
TTTCATAATCTTATTATTTAATTGATTCATATTATTGTCTCTGTTCGATTTCCATGTTAATTTTATCAATCACGTCATCTTCCAGTTCATATTTTGAAATGGTGAACATGGCCAGCATAAGTAACAATGCGGGAATCACAGCTACAAGCCAAAGAATGCCCTGTTGTACCAAAGGAGATTGCGAGACGGTATTTTTTTCGTCAAATTTAACCATTGCCAGCACAAAACCCGGCACAACACCGCCCAGCGCCATTCCTGCTTTGAAAAAAATACCTGTGAGTGCGTTTACAATGCCTGAAATACGTCTGCCGGTAGTATGCTCGCCGTATGAAATAACTTCAGGAACCAGCGCCCACATATATCCTGTAGCTACAATCACTCCGGTAGATTTTATAAACTGAGCTGTAAGCACAAGCCATACCTGTGTTTTAAGTGCGGGGATAACTGATACAATGTAGAGAATGACCATACCGAAAATGGCTATTGACAAGAAAACGTAGAACATTTGTTTTTTCCCGATTGCCCTTTTGATAGCCGGAACCATCGGCATAAAAATAAACGCAGGAATAGATCCGAGAGCAGCAAAATAAGGCAGCATATCAGGCGCATGTACGTTGTAAATCATGTAGTAAGAGCCGGCAGAGTTTCCGATAGCCATCATAGCAAATGCCGTGATAAAAAAGAAAGCGAGGATTCGCAGCGGACGATTGCGTTTGAATTCTGTCCACAGGTCTGAAACCTTCACATGTTCCATATCTTTATCGTCCATCACCACCCGCTCTTTAGTCTGGGTAAAACTGAAAATCAATAACGCCAGACCTGCCAGCGCATAAATTGTCATGGTGATAAACCAGGCTTTACCCGATTCCGGTGAGTTGATTTTTCCATCGGGCGAGAGTGATTTTACAATAATCGGAATGCCGTAAGCAACGGCCAAACCACCCAGATTGGCCAGGAACATCCGTACGGAAGTGAGTTTGGTAATTTCGTCGGTATCGCGCGTAAGCGATGCATTGAGGGCTCCGTAGGGCACATTTACCAGCGTGTAACACATGGATAAACCTACATAGGTGATGTAAGCGTAAAGCAATGAACCGGAAAATCCGTTCCAGAAACAAAGGATGGCGAACCCTGTAAGCGGTATTCCGCCCAACACCAGATAGGAACGGTATTTGCCTATTTTCGGATTTCGCTTATCTACAAATGTTCCTACAATAGGATCCCAAACGACATCTATCAACCTCACAATCAGAAACATCACAGCTGCCGTAGCGGCCGGAAGTCCAAAAACATTCGTGTAAAAAATGAGCAGGTATTGCGCAACTGTCTGATAAATAAGATTTTGTGCCAAGTCGCCCGATCCGAAACCGATACGTTGCACCCACGAAAGTTTATAAAATCCTTTCGATTCACCTTTTGTCATTGTGTTTAGTTCCATTTATTTGATAAGTTTTAGTTTATTTTTTCTACGATTGCACTTGTTTTTTCAATTAATCTGATTATTTCCGAATAAAAGCAGAATTCTGGTTTATTGTTGAATCACCTTTTTATACTCTCCGGAGCGCCTAAGTAGCTCGGTTTCAATCCGCCTGTATCTATCATTATTTTTTGCAAAACAATGCCCGGTTCCAATACCCGGAAGCGGAGCGTATGTTTTCCTTTTTTGTTGAAATTATGTTTTGTAATGGTTTGATTAATGCTTTTTGCCTGCCATCTTTCCATTTTTCTCACATCGTATTTGTCGTTAATATTCACGATCTGCTCTTGCTGTCCATCCACCGAAACGGCGTAGCGAAGGCCTTTGTTTTCGTTGAAATTAAGAGTTGGCGATACCAGGATATAAACTGGAAATTCTCCTTCCGATTCAAGTTGGAAATCATATTCCAAGTAAATATTTTCGTTCGAATTTGGATAATAATTTTGTGGAAAAGTGGTGATTCCGGAAAGGGTTTTTCCCAGATTTGGGATAATTTCCCATCGAACATTCGCCGATTCATTTTTTCTGGAAAAATTTGCTGCCTCCATGGAAATATAACCGTCTTTTTCCGTAAAAATGCCTTTATTCGTCGGTTCAACGCGCACTACGGCGGGCATCACGCTTCGTTCGGGCTGCTGCCAGTAGGTGTAGCCAATCCGCACCTGATCCATCATGTGCGCCCATTTTCCACCGGAAATCGCCGTGTTATAATGAACGGTCAGCAATGAATCCCGGTCAAAACAAGCCTTTACTTTATCTGCCCATAAGTTTGCTTTGGGGTTGTTTTGTTTTGCCAATTCCTTGTTTTTGGCTACCGCAAAATACATTTCATACAGGTTTGAAAATGCGTTTATCGGAAAAAGAACCAGCTGATCAAAAGCATCTCTGCTCTCTGCCGGAATCTGCTGATAAAGCCGGAATGCGTCAAGCGCCAGCGCCCTGAAATCATTCATTACGGTTTCGAATTCGTTGTAATTTTTCAGGCTGTAGATGGTATCGTTCAGCAGTTCAGGTGTAATCCTGCGGCTGTATTTGGTGTAAGTGTCTATCAGTCGGGCTGCTTCTTTCGAGTATTTTTCTCCAAATTGTGCGGCACACCATTTTTCGGTGTGGCTGAGCAGATTTTGTGAATTGAACTGAGCCGGATTCCAGGCCATATCCAGGAAGAAGCTTATGGGATATTCCATCGGTTTCAAATCGCCCACATTTACAATCCAGATTCGGTCTACTCCATGGCTGTAAGTGAGGTTCATTTGTTCCCAGATGCGCTGTATCTGGCTAACGTTGATCCATTTGTAATTGCGCGGACCGCCCACGTAGTCGAAGTGATAATACATTCCATAACCGCCTTTGTGTGCTTTTGCTGCCGGATCGGGCAGTTTGCGCACGTTTCCCCAGTTGTCGTCGCAAAACAGCAATGTAACATCGTCCGGCACGCGCATTCCTTTATCGTAATAATCCTGCACTTCCTTGTAGAGTGCCCAGACCTGCGGCGTTTCCGTGATTTTTTTGCCTGAAACTTTTTTGATGATATTCCGCTGTTCTTTCACGATTTTTTCGAGCAGTTTGATGTTGCTTTCTTCGCTCATCGGTTCGTCGCCGTCGCCACGCATGCC
>CAZIRA010000128.1:0-3821 GCA_964541615.1 uncultured Paludibacter sp. | reverse complement strand
CCTACAATGATTTTAATCGTTTGATTGCCCGAATTCAGTACTACCGATTTTTTACCGGTAACCATTTCTATGTCATTCTGAAGATGCAAAATGGCATTCTGAACTCCGGAATACTCATTTTCATCCATTAAAATTGAAATCGGTTTACTTGTATCGGTCAATTCCCAGTTTCCGGTATCACCGGAGTAGGAAATAAAAGTCGGTGCATTTTGAGCGGACAGCATTGCTGCGACAGAAAGTAGAAAAAGGATAATATGTAATTTCAGTTTGTTCATTTTTATATTCGGTTATTTTTGAAAAACGGGATTCTTCGTTCCCCACCAGTTTGTCCAACGCTCAAAATCAACGTTAGGATAAGGATGTTTTTCCACGTTCGTATCTACATTTTTTTTACCAAGTAAAAATTTATCGATAAAAGCCTCTACTTCAGGTCGTTGAAATTCCGGCAACTGACAATGTCCATGACCTCCGGCGATGGAATATCCAAATCTGTCGGCAATTCCGAAAGTTTCCCAAACACGTTTTGCAGCTTTGCAGGACACATAACCCGATTCATCCGCCAGCCATTCAAAATCGGGATTTCCCAAGCAGAGAAGCGCTCTCGGAGCCACCATTGCCATCAGTTCATGATGATCAAACGGCAATTTCGATACATCTTCTGAAAACCTGAATAAATCTTCCATAAACCACACATGACTGGTTTTGCCCAGCGTTTCCACATTTCCCAGTGTTTCGGACACGCGCCAGGCAGCTGCGCCGCCACCACCCGATTCCTGGGCTATGGTGAGTGCTATCCGTTCATCAAATGCTCCGGCATAAAGTGCCATTTTCCCTGCAAATGAACAGCCTGTAATCCCGATGTAATTCAGGTCAACCGGCAGTTTTTCTGCTACCAGTTCTAAACCGTCAATCAGCCGGCTCACACCCCACGACCAGGCGCTGTAAGCACCCATGTGCACCAATTCCGGATAAAGTTTGTTAATCGGCTCGCTTCCCCGTTTTTGCTGCCAGGCCATAACCTGTGCAAAATTGAACGGTATCTGAACAATGTTTCGCGTGGAAAATAAATCAGGCGGCAGACTTCCCGAACCTCTCCCAATACCGATTACAGCAGGAAAAGGACCTTTGCCTTCGGGTAAAATAATTTTTGAGGTTAAGGTTAATGTCTCTCCATTCACCGTAATTTTTACCGTAAGTGTATCATTTTCGTATTCGGCCGTGATGTTTTTTGGTCGCGCTGGTTTGATGCCAATTTCATAATGCTGAATTTCTGCCCCTATTTCGTTCCGGCGTTTGCTCCAATCCCTGAATTTTGTGGATCTGCCTTTTCCGTTTGACCAGGAAAAGGGATCGGTCAACGGCTCGATAACAGGAAGTTGGCTAAGATCAGGCATCGCCGGTTTTGCAAATTTCTCTCCTCTGTTTTCCACGCTGTATACAAGCGGGATTTTCCCGGCTGAAAAACCTGCGATTGGAAAAACGATCAGCAGAATCAGTATTACCCGGAGATTATGTATTTTTTTTATTTTCATAAAATTCATGCGTTATTTACCCGTCAACACTACTTTTCCGGCTTTTAATCCATCTGCTTCTGTATAAATATTGATATTGCCTTTCTGCCCTTTTATCCCTTTCACAATCACAAGGCAAAGACCGTTGAAAGCATTTCTCTCCCTTGAATTAAACGGAGTAAAATCGGTTTGATCCCCGTTGTCGGTAGCGACAATTTCACCCGGACCTTCGATGCTGAAACGGATTTTGTTGTTCGAGAGCGGGACCGTTAAACCGTCTTTATCCACGATTTTCACTGTGATAAAAGCCAGGTCGTAACCGTCTGATTTTATCGTTTTTCGGTCTGCTTCGGCAGTCAATCCAACAGCTTTTCCGGTAGTTTTCACACTGTTTTCAGCCCATTTCTTCCCGTTTTTATACGCCACAGCTCTCAGTTCACCGGGTTCATAGGTCACTTCATCCCAGCGGAGTCGGTATTCGAGGGACTGTTTTTTCTTTCGTCCCTGTGATTTTCCATTCAGAAATAATTCCACTTCATCGCCTGAAGTGAATACGTGGACGGGGGTGATTTCGCCTTTTCGGTCAGTCCAATTCCAATGAGGAAGGATGTGAACCATCGGCAATTCAGGACGCCAGCGTGATTGGTAGAGATAAAAACGATCTTTCTTGAAACCCGCCAAATCGATCATACCGCAATACGAGCTTCTGGCTGAATAGTAAGGCGTAGGTTCGCCGAGGTGATCCCAGCCAGTCCAGACGAATTCGCCGGCAACAAACGGATGCTGATCCTGCATTTTGAAAACTTTATCTGCCGAAGAACCGAAATCCACAGCGTAAAGCTCGTATGAGCTGACGTGAGCCAGCCTGGAATCACCTCCTCTGCCGTCTCGCACAATGGAACTGATGCTTTCTGTAACCGGGAAAAGATAGATTCCTCTACTGCTAAAAGCGGATGCCGTTTCACTGCTGAAAATCATTTTTTCAGGAAATTTCTCATGAAAAGCACTGTATTGAGGGGCAGTACGGATTCGGTCTGTTCTCTCAAATTCTGGTTCCTGCCTGATTCCTTCACCCTGATAATTCAACCCAATGACATCGGGAACTGCCGGAAGTTCCATGTCCGGTTTTGCGTAATTCATCGAAAGTGTTGTAGGGCGCGTCGGGTCTTCCTCACGAATAATATCGTTTAATTGTTGTGCCAATGCTGCACCTTTTTCAGCCGTGTACTGCTCGCCCACTTCGTTTCCGTAGCTCCATAGTATTACAGAAGGATGATTTCTGTCGCGACGAACAAACGAGCGGATGTCGGCTTCGGCCCAATCATTAAAAATAAGATGGAAATCAAGCGGTGTTTTTTTTCGTTCCCACGAGTCAAATATCTCATTCACCACCAGAAATCCCATCCTGTCGGTCAATTTCAAAAGTTCTGGCGATGGAGGATTATGTGCTATGCGAATAGCGTTGCAGCCTGCCTCCTGAAGCATTTCGAGCTGGCGTTCGGCAGCGCGGACATTGAAAGCAGCTCCCAGCGAGCCAAGGTCGTGATGTTGATTGACGCCCTGAATTCTAATATGTTCTCCATTTACAAAAAGCCCTTTGTCAGGATTAAATTCCACCTGTCGAATACCAAACCGAGTTTCATACCGGTCGATAATTTTACCGTTTTGAGTCAAAGTGGTTACAGCAAGGTAGAGATTTGGAGTCTGTGTGGGACGAGGTCCCCAGAGTTTCGGATTTTTCAGATCAACCGAAATTATTTCTTTATTATTTTTTTTTGCTGAGGCTTCGAGAAGTACTTCCGGAAAGTCAACTACACTTTTCGATTTCCGTGATCCATCAGTATTTAATTCATAAACGGAAGTATTGATTGCAATATCTGCTGCAGATTCTGTCCCGTTTTCAATGGTCACTTCCAAATCAAGCATTGCAGAAGATTTTGTGATATTTTTTGCGGTGATGTATGTTCCCCACTGACCAATGTGGATCGGGTTAGTTTTTATAAGCCAAACATTTCGATAGATGCCGGCACCAGAATACCAGCGGGAAGAATTATTGGGATTGTCCACGCGGACAGCGATCTGATTTTCGCTACCAAAATGAACATACGGAGTAATATCAATGCGCCAGGAATTGTATCCATACGGCCAGCCACCGGCTAATGAGCCATTTACCCAAACCATGGCATAAGACATAACTCCTTCAAAATCCAGAAAAATTGATTTTGTAGAATCGGAAGGTGAGATGTCTAATTTCTTTCTGTACCAAGCTACACCTTGAATGGGAAGGCGTCCCATGCCGCCACCCACTTC
>CAZIRA010000127.1:0-7050 GCA_964541615.1 uncultured Paludibacter sp. | reverse complement strand
GCGGAGAGAGAGGGATTCGAACCCCCGGAACCTTTCAGTTCAACGGTTTTCAAGACCGCCGCAATCGACCACTCTGCCATCTCTCCAAGGTGCTTTTTGTTCAAAAGCGAGTGCAAAGATACTACACAATTTGAAATAAACAAATTCTAAATCGAAAAATATTTTTAAAAAAACTCTTTTTCTGAAGGTTTATGAAATCTTAGATAGTTTTCAAGTATTCCGTGATGTTTTTCTCAATTCTTTCTGAGATATTAGCTATATCTGCTTTTGCAAAATCTTGTCCGGTAATATTCTCAAAAAGCTCAATATACCTCTCGCTAATGCCTTTTACAATTTCGTCGGTCATTTCCGGAAACTGCTGACCGGGCTTTCCCTGAAATCCATTCTCCATCAGCCATTCGCGCACAAACTCCTTGGAAAGTTGTTTCTGTGCTTCGCCTTTGGCAAATCTTTCTTCGTAGCCATCCGCATAGAAATAGCGCGAACTGTCCGGCGTATGAATTTCGTCCATCAGGAATATTTTACCGTCACGTTTGCCGAATTCATATTTGGTGTCAACCAGTATCAACCCTCGTTCAGCAGCCATTTTGGTGCCCCGCTCAAATAAACCGAGCGTGTATTTTTCCAACAAATTGTATTCTTCGGGTGTTGCCAGGCCTTGTTTCAGAATTTCTTCTTTGGAAATATCTTCATCGTGAAGTCCTTGTGCGGCTTTAGTAGTAGGAGTTACTATCGGTGTCGGAAATTTCTCATTTTCACGCATTCCATCGGGTATTTTCACTCCGCAAATTTCACGCACGCCACTTTTGTATGTGCGCCATGCACTTCCACACAGGTATCCGCGTACGATCATTTCTACGGGAAATCCTTCGCAGCGAAGTCCCACGGTGACCATCGGGTCGGGTGTGGCGAGTTTCCAGTTTGGAACGATATCGGTAGTTGCATCCAGAAACTGAGCGGCAATCTGATTAAGCATTTGACCTTTGTACGGTATTCCTTTGGGCAGAACCACGTCAAATGCCGAAATACGGTCCGTTGCAACCATCACCAGTAAATCATTTTTTACAGTATATACATCACGTACTTTGCCTTTGTAGACGTTGGTTTGTCCATCGAAATGGAAATCTGTTTTTGTAAGTGCGTTCATAATCAATTATCACCCCTAACCCCGTTCGGCTGAGCTCACGCCTAAAGGGGGATTAAGAAGTTGCTTTATAGTTTATTTTATTAGAATTTTAGCTGTGTAAATTAGTTGTCAATTACTCCCCTTCAGGGTTTGGGGGTTGTCGTCTTCCTCTTCTCATACGCCTCCACTATCCGTTGAACCAGTTTGTGACGGACAATATCCCCTTTGTCAAATTCGATTTTAGCAATTCCTTTTACGTTTTTCAACACTTCCAGCGCATCTATCAAACCGGATTTTTGCTGCATCGGAAGGTCAATCTGAGTAATGTCTCCTGTAACTATCATTTTGGTATTCAGCCCCATGCGTGTCAGAAACATTTTTATCTGCATCGAAGTAGAATTTTGAGCTTCGTCGAGAATAACTACCGCATCGCTCAGCGTACGTCCGCGCATGAATGCCAGCGGCGCAATCTGAATGGTGCCGTTTTCCATGTATTCTTTGAGTTTGGCAGTGGGCAGCATGTCCTGAAGCGCATCGTAAAGTGGTTGCAGGTAAGGGTCAATTTTTTCTTTCATATCACCGGGGAGAAAACCGAGTTTTTCACCGGCTTCTACTGCCGGACGGCTCAAAATGATTTTCTTTTTTTCGCGATTTTTCAATGCTCTCACAGCCAGCGCAATAGCTGTGTAAGTTTTTCCCGAACCGGCGGGTCCAATGGCAAAGAGCAAATCATTTGTCTCGAAATCCTTAACCAGTTTTTGCTGATTTTTGGTGCGTGCCATTATCGATCTTCCGTTTACGCCGTGCAAAATCAAATTGTCAAAAGTAACTTCTGTAGGTTGGTTGCCTTTTACGATTTCGATGATATTATCGTGTGATAAAGCGTTGTTGTTCAGAGCAAAAAGTTCCAGCCGACCAAGTGCCTGCTTGAAAGTCTCGATTTCAGCATCACTGCCATCAATTTTTATTACGTGTCCGCGAGCCACAATCCGAATATTCGGAAATAAATTTTTCAGCAACAGAATATTGCTGTTATTTACTCCGTAAAATGTCGTCGTGTCTGTATGTTCGGAAAGGGTGAAAAGAGCCCCCCCGCCCCCCAAAGGGGGGATTTCAAGGCTTGAAATTATAATATTTTTTTTAGTCATAAGAGAGTTGTAAGCCATTCCGTCAGCTGACGGGGAGGTTGGTGGGGCATCAATACGCAAACAACGGATATTTCTCCATGGTTTTATTTACACTTTCTTTAACCGATTGAATGACTGCAGGATTTTCCACATTCGAAAGTACGGTTTCAATCATTTCTGCAATTTCGTCCATCAGCAGTTCTTTAGCACCTCGGGTGGTTACAGCCGGTGTACCCAAGCGGATTCCGGAAGTTTGGAAAGCAGAACGACTGTCGAACGGAACCATATTTTTATTCACAGTAATATCGGCTTCACCTAAAACGCGTTCAGCTACTTTTCCTGTCAAATCCGGATATTTTGAACGTAAATCTACCAGCATCAAGTGGTTATCTGTTCCGCCGGAAATGATTTTGAAGCCCCGTTTCACCAAAGCAGCAGCCAATGCAGCGGCATTTTTCTTCACTTGAAGCTGGTATTCTTTATATTCCGGTTGCAGACATTCACCAAAAGAAACGGCTTTAGCGGCTATAACGTGCTCAAGCGGGCCACCCTGAATTCCGGGGAAAACAGCAGAGTCGAGTAGGGCAGACATCATTCTCACTTCACCTTTTGGAGTCGTTTTTCCCCATGGGTTTTGAAAATCTTCACCCATCAAAATAATTCCTCCACGAGGACCACGAAGCGTTTTGTGTGTGGTAGAAGTAACGATGTGAGCGTATTTCACAGGATTGTCCAGTAGTCCGGCAGCTATCATTCCCGCAGGGTGAGCCATATCAACCATAAAAATTGCACCAATTTCATCTGCAATGGCACGCATCCGTTTGTAATCCCATTCGCGGGAATAAGCCGATCCTCCGCCGATGATTAATTTCGGACGTTCGCGCAATGCAACCTCTTCCATTTGGTCATAATCCACCATTCCGGTTTCTTCCTTTACGTTGTATTCCAGCGCTCTGTATAAAATTCCTGAGCTATTAACGGGAGAACCGTGAGAGAGGTGACCACCATGCGCCAGGTTCAATCCTAAGAATTTATCTCCTGGTTCGAGGCATGCAAGAAAAACAGCCATATTGGCCTGCGCTCCGGAATGAGGCTGTACGTTGGCGTAAACTGCGCCAAATACCTCCTTGATCCGATCTATGGCCAGCTGCTCGCTTTCGTCCACCACCTCGCAACCGCCGTAGTAGCGTTTTCCGGGATAGCCTTCGGCATATTTGTTGGTTAATACAGAACCCATCGCTTCCATCACCTGTTCACTTACGAAGTTTTCTGATGCAATTAGTTCAATACCTTTTGTCTGACGCTCTTTTTCTCGTCTGATAATGTCAAAAATTTGTGAATCTCGTTTCATAAAATAGAATTGCCCCCTAACCCCCTGAAGGGGGGAATAAATGGGGATTTAAGTTAGTTCGTTATTATATTTCAAAGTTATTTTTTCTTCGTATAAATCACTATAAGAATGTAACAATACCAGTTTCTAAATGGATTCATTTCCGTTTTTAGTAGGAAGTTCTTTTAATAATTTTCCCTTTGGGGATTAAGGGGCAGGTTTTTTTCTCACTGTCCACCCGAATCGCCCAATTTCTTCTCCCAATTTATAATAATGTCCGTGTGAATAAGCTATCAATTTTGCTTTTTGCAAATCAAATTTGTCCGTTTTTTTATCAATGTAGCGTGTATCTGCCTGCACATTGACCACTTCGGCAATAAACATATCGTGCGAGCCAAGCGGAATAATCTGCTTCACTTTGCACTCGATACAGAGCGGTGATTCAGCAATTATCGGCGCCATAACTTCTTCGCCTCTCACGGCACTCAGGTTCATTTCTTTGAATTTGTTGAAATCTTTACCGCTTCTCACACCGCACCAGTCAGTGGCACGAGCCAATTCTTCGTTGGTCAGATTGATGACAAATTCGCCTGTCCGCTTGATAATTTCATAAGAATGCCGCTCCGGACGCACCGAAATATAGCACATAGCCGGATTGGTGCAGATAGTTCCCACCCAGCTCACCGTGATGATGTTGTATTCCACCTCCGTTTCGCCACACGAAATCATCACAGCCGGAAGCGGGTAAATCATCGTGCCGGGTTTCCAGGAAACGTGATTTCCAACTGCTTGTGGTGCTATATTTTTGCTTTTTCGCATTCTGATAATTTGTGAAATTCGTCTTAATTCGTGAAATTTGCAGTTCCTACTTTATCCTTACCTCTTCCAATTTCACGTCACGCTCACAATAGTGGCATCTCAAATGAGTTTCGTGCTCCTCAGAAACCACGTGGAAATAAGTTGCTACGGGCTGGTGATTCGTTATGCAGGCAGGATTCATGCACTGCACAATTTCGCGCACTTCTTCAGGCAGTGAAAGCAGCCGTTTTTCCACCACTTCGTATTCTTTAATAATATTTATTTTTGCTTTTGGAGCGATTAGCGCAATTTTATTCGCCTCATCCTGAGAGAAAAAACGATCAGAAATCTTGATGATCCCTTTTTTGCCAAGGGTATTACTGTTCAGATTATTCCCAACGGTAATTGTTTCCTCACAATTCTGAAGATTCAAAAGCGAAAAAACTTTGAATAATTTACTTGCCGGAATGTGGTCTATTACCGTGCCGTTGCGCAATGCAGCTACTTGAAGATGTTTCATATCTGCCCCCCCCTAATCCCAAAAGCGGGATGATTTATGAGCCAAGCTCAATGTTTTGTAAAATGAATTGTAAAACTGGATAAAATAAAGTACAAAGAAAGCAATAATTTCCTTCAAATCTGCACCTTTTGACTAAAGTGCTTCAATCACTTTGCTCATGATTGCCTGCCTAACATAAAGCCCGTTTTGTGCCTGCTGGAAATAGTATGCTTTTGGGCTCGCATCCACATCCTGGGCTATTTCGTTGACTCTTGGTAGCGGATGCATGATTTTCAGATTAGGTTTTGAGTTTTCAAGCATACTGTTTTTGAGCGTATAAATATTTTTAACACGTTCAAATTCAATTAAATCCAGGAACCTCTCTTTTTGGACGCGGGTCACATAAAGAATATCAGCATCGTCAAAATTTCCTGCCAGTTCGCTTGTTTCTTCGTATTGAATGTTGTTTCTTTTGCAAAAAACCTTGTATTCGTCAGGCATTTTCAGTTCATCCGGCGCTATAAAGCGGAAACTTGGGTTGAAATGCGACATGGCCATGATCAGTGAGTGCACAGTCCTGCCGTATCTCAAGTCGCCCACAAGGCAGATCTTTAAGTTTTCAAGCGTTCCCTGTGTTTTCAGTATGGAGTATAAATCAAGTAATGTCTGTGATGGATGCTGGTTGGCGCCGTCGCCGGCATTGACGATTGGCACCGGAGAAACCTCAGAAGCGTAACGTGCAGCACCTTCGAGCGGATGCCGCATCACGATGACATCAGCGTAGCTTCCCACCATTTTGATGGTGTCGTGCAGCGTTTCACCTTTTACCGAACTGCTGGTCATTGCGTCTGAAAAGCCGATAATACGACCTCCAAGTCGGCTCACGGCAGTTTCGAAACTCAATCGGGTTCGCGTTGACGGCTCAAAGAACAGCGTGGCAACCACTTTCCCGTCAAGAGTTTTGCGATTCGGAGCTGCCTCGAATTCACTTGCTAACTGAAGGATTTCCAAAATCTCCTCTTTTGTGTAATCGGTAATGGAGACTAAACTGCGTTTTTTCATATGCACCTCTCAATCCTGTCTTTGACGGCAGGCCTCAAAAATGAGATTTTTTTAAGTGGTTATTTAATTTTTATTATGCAAAAAAGCCAACAAAATCATAAAGATAATGTTGGCTTTGAAATTTGTAAAGATAATTTTTCTATGCAACTTGATGACTGTAAGCTGCTAACAAAATTATGATATAAATTATTTATTCTAATCATAAATGATAGCACAAAGATACAAGTTTTTTTGAAAAAATCGAACGCTACATATTAAAAATCTGAAATGAAATTTATTGTAAAAAAATGATTTTTTAGATATTGTTTACAGACGAATATTAATTGCAGTTTCCGACGATATCGCAAGAACTTCCTTCTGAAATATTGGTCAGCGGAACGATTTTATTCGTTTCTTTCCATTCTCCAAATGCTTTTTCTAAAATTTGGGTAAATGCATCCACCGGCTGTGCGCCGGAAACTCCGTATTTTCTATCGAATACAAAGAACGGAACTCCGCGGACTCCGATCTGGCCGGCTTCTTGGATATCGCTCGTTACTTCGTAGGCATATTTGTCGTTTGTCAGTGCATCGCTGGCTTCGCTTTCAGAAAGTCCTATTTCCTGTGCTATATTAATTAATGTCTCTTTCAAATTGAGGTTTTCACCATTTATGAAAAATGCCTGGAAAAATCTCTCTTCAGCTTCGTTTCCAAGATTTTTTTCTTTGGATTTTTGGATTATTTTATGAGCTTCAGTTGTGTTGGCAACAATTACTTTGTCAAAATCATAGTTCAAACCAGCCATGGAAGCCATCCGAGTGATGCTTGTAAACATCTGACGAGCTTCTTCTATCGAAATTCCTTTCCGCTTGGAAATATATTCCGCTTCGGTTTCCGGATTTTCTGGGTTATAAGCGTAATCTGGGTCGAGAAGATAGGATTTCCATACTACTTCTACTTCTTCTTTGTCTGAAAATTGCGATAATGCTTTTTCAAAATGACGTTTTCCAATATAGCAAAATGGACAAGCCACATCGCTCCAAATTTCTACTTTCATGTTTATTTGTTTTTTGTTACGGCTTTAGAACAAGAAAAACAAGATGAAAGTTTTATCAATTTTATTTATTTA
>CAZIRA010000126.1:0-7066 GCA_964541615.1 uncultured Paludibacter sp. | reverse complement strand
GTGTTTTACGACAGCTCGGACGATACAAGCGTGATTGACAACACTATTTTCCGCTATTCCTATACCAATCCGGTTGCCTTGACCAATGCGTCGCCAACCATTCAAAACAGCAAATTTCAAAATGTAATTTACAGTGCAATTTTAGTGCAAGGAACAAGCCAACCGAAAATCAACAGCAACACATTCCACAACGTACTATTCCCATTCGAAACTTCCCTTGCAACCTATCCCGGTGAAACTTCAGGAAATGTACTGACCGGCTCAACTGCTCGTGCTATCCGCGTAATCAACGAAACGCTGAACGTGAATGCTGCAATCAGCAAAAGAGATTTCGCGGGAATCACAAATATCCCGTATGTGCTTCAAAATTACACCGTTGGGACAAGTGCTAAATTGACTATCAATCCGGGTGTGATTCTGAAATTCATGAGTTACGGTTATATTAATGTGCAAAACGGACTTTTGGCAATTGGAGGGGCTGAAAAAGAGAATCAAATTATTTTTACAGCAGACTCGGATGATTTTTACGGGGGTGATACGTACAATGATGGTATGTCTCAGCCTACAAGATTGCATTGGGATGGTATTCGATTTTACAATGAGAGCAACGATGCTGATTGCATTTTGAAACATGCTATTATAAAGCACGCATCGAATTGGTACAGTGCTACTTCAAATTCGCATCGCGGTGCAATAACGGTAGATAATGCTTCGCCGACCATTCAAAATGTGCGCTTTATCAGCAATACGTCTGCCATAGTTTCTTTCAATGTTTCCCAACCAATTATATCTAACTGCGATTTTACCGATTGCGGAAGTTTTGCAGTGAATAACCGAACTCCTATCAATGTAATATCTGCAGAAAACAGCTGGTGGGACAATGTTACCGGCCCTACACACGCGTCCAATCCGGGTGGAACAGGGGCGCCTATCACCGATGGTGTTTTATTCTCCCCTATTTTAAGCGAACTCGGCATTCCTGAAAACGGCGATGTGAGCCTGAATGGTTTGATTAATCCGTTCGATGCCTCGTTGATTTTACAACATGCAGTAAGCGCTATCACGCTCAACACAAAACAACAAACTGTAGCCGATGTGAGCGGAAATGGTGCTATCACTTCGTACGATGCTTCCATGATTTTACAGTACAATGTGGGATTGATTTCGGTGTTTATGAAGGACCCTAATAATGTGTTGAAAATGCAGAAAGTGGCTTTGGCACAAGATAATGCGAACATTGAATTGTCTGAAATTCAATTTGATACCGGAGGTTATATCAAAATACCTGTTTACTTAACTACAAAAAACGGTGTGAAATCCATGGATATGAAGTATAGCTTTGATAATTCTCATTTAAGTTTCATCGGAATCAACAGTGAAGAGGTACCGAACGGAATTACAGCCGTACATCACGCCAATGATAATGATTTGTTTGTTTCGATGGCTTCTGCTTATGATTTAACTCTGGACAAAACGCCATTGTATCTGATTTTTGAAGTTAAAAACTCTACTGCTCTATCCTCTGAACTAACATTGAATCGGGCTTTGGCAAACGAGACCTCACTTAATACCGAAGGAATCAGCATTATTATTCCAGGCAAAACACCAACCGGAATTCAATCGGTTGAAAATGATGGAAAAATTCATACTTGGAAAGCGGATCAAACATTATTCATTAAAATGGATTTAGCTGATGCCGAAAAGGAACTTACGCTAACTGTTACAGATATTTCAGGCAAAACAGTTGCTTTAAGAACCATGGATAATGTAAATGCCGGAGTACAAACGGTAGAAATCCCTGTTACTTCAAGCGGAATTCACATTGTAAGGCTTATTGGTAAGAATATTAATGCAGCTAAAAAAGTGGTATTATGAAGAAAATTATAAAAAAATCCAACATAATTATCTGTTTTGTTCTGTTGTCAACGGCTATTTTGTCGATGAGCAATCTTTCTGCACAGCCCATTGCATTTGGCATTGAAAGCAAAACAGTAAATGACCGCGATACATTTACGGTAGCTGTAAGTGCGACTTCCGATTTGACGGGACAAGGCATTTACTCCTTTAAATTTACGCTTGCCTACAACACAACTTATTTGGAATATCTCGGAATTGAATCGACAGGAAGTGTGCTGAATACTTGGGGAATGCCAACTGCCAACACGCCTTCAAGTGGAAGAATAGCCATAGCAGGTGCAGGTGCAATACCGCTGAGCGGAAGTGGGGAACTATTTTTATTGAAATTTACTGCGAAACAGTCTTACCCGTGGGGAGTATCAATTTCCAATGTTTCAGCGGAAAGCGTTCTCAACGAAGGAACTCCCGCTTTGACAATGACTAATGGCTTAATCCGGATCGATGCGCTGCCAACACCCTCTATTTCACCAAACAGTGGTCAGTTATTTGTAGGCGATGAGCTTCAAATGACTGCTTCGGGTGGCGTACAACCATACACATTTCATAGTGTTAATCCGGCTGTTGCTTCCATTTCTGCCGGAGGAAAAGTAACAACTGTTTCTGCCGGAAATACAAAAATTTATGTTGAAGATGCCAACGGCAACCGGGCTACTACAAGTGGAGTGATTGATGTGCGCGGTATAAGGCTCAAAGTGGAGCCGACGCCAACTACAATTCAGGAAAATTTTTATCTGCCAATTACAATAGAAACGGCATCAAATACACCGGTTTATTCGGGAAGTTTTGAACTTACTTATCCTGCAAACGGCATTCAAGGGATAGTTTCTGACGTGCAACAGGGTGATTTCCCTATTTCGGTGCAAACCAACGTATCTAACAACCGGACTGTTGTTTCATTTGCATCAGCTACACCTATCAACGGGACAGGAATTCTTTGCAGAGTGGGGATGAAAGCCATTGGCAGCGGAACATTTACCGTTACTATTCAAAACTCCAAATTCAACGAAAACCTGCTTTCATTCAATACTTCGGGAACTGTTTCATCTACGTGTGAGCCGACAGTAGCTGTTACCGGATTGCTTCCTGAAAATGGTAAAACAGACGTGGCTTCAGCGATAAATCTATCCTGGCAGTCTGCGCTCAACGCAAAAAACTATCAGCTTTTCCTTTGGAAAGAAGGAGAAACAATGCCATCTACGCCATTCAGAAGCAGCATCTCCGGGACTTCGACGAATATCTCAAATTTAGAACCGGCTGCAAAGTATTTCTGGAAAATTGTTTCTGTCAATGAATGTTCATCCGTTGAAAGTGTCACTCAGTCATTTACGGTCGTTGGTCGTTCGGATTTGATGGTAGAAAATGTGCAAATACCCACAAATCTGGAGTCCGGTTCTGAGTTTACAGTTTCATTTACCGTGAAAAATATCGGACAAATAAGTACCGGAACGGCACAATGGCGCGATGCGGTTTACATTTCCACAAGTCCTAATTTCAATGACTCGAAAACGCTGCTGACCAGACTTTATAATGTAACACAATTAGGTGTAAATGAAAGTTATACGCAAACTTATAAAGTAAAAATGCCATCCGAATATTCGGGAGAATATTACATTCACGTCTACACGGACGATTACTCAAATGTAACCGAACTTTTGGAAAATAATAATACTGCAGCAGGTAATAATACCATCACGGTGGCAATAATGCCATTTCCGGATATTTTGGTGAAAAATATTCAAGCTGTTGAAAATCAACTCATTCCGGGTGATTCAATTACTATTCAATGGCAGGTTGAAAATATCGGAAACACCGCCGGCTTGGGTGGATGGAGAGAAAGAGTAACGTTGGTGCCTGCTTCCGGGCAGCGTGTGCAGCTTTCGCCTAATCCAATCTCAAACACGGACATTGAAGTCAATGAAACCATAAATCGCTCAGTGAAATTCAGAGTTCCCACAACATTGAATTTCTCCGGTTCGGCTCAGATAGAAGTGGAGCTTTTGCCTTCTACTTCATTGGTGGAAAAATCCGGCACTCAGGCAAACAATAAAGCTGTTTCTGCAGGAACCGTTTCTGCAGAAAGCAAGCTGTTTCTGAATATTTCTACCAATTCATTGCCTGAAAACAGTACGAACGATGTTCGTGTTGTCATTTCACGAAGTGGAAATTTCGGAACGGAACTGACCGTGTCGTTATCGTCTTTGCCTGCCGGAAATATTACAGTGCCTGCCACAGTTACCATTCCTGCCAATGCAGCTTCGACGCCTTTTTTCATTCAAGCGATTGACAATAATGTGGTGGATGGCAACCGGTTAGTTACAATCAACGCTTCGGCAAGCGGATACACTTCTGCTCTGGGAAATATCGAAATTACCGACAATGAAGCCGCTGTACTTCAAGCGCAACTCGACAAAACGACTGCCAATGAAGGCGAAACTTTGCAGCTGACCATCACACGTAATTTGATTTCTGCCGATCCGCTTACTGTCTATATCAGTACCGATAAATCCAATCAGTGGACATTTATCAATGCGGCTACCATTCCTGCCAATCAGGCTTCTGTAACAGTTCCAGTAAACGTAACAAACGATAATATCCCTGAAATCAACAGCCAGGCGACACTAATAGTAAGTTCATCAGGATTTACGACAGGTAATGTTTCCGCTACAATAATTGATGATGATTTACCGCAGTTTACGTTCACGCTTCAAAATGACACCATTAGTGAAGGTGCCGGAGTTTATGCCACGTACGGCATTATCACGCGTCAGTCCGGCGAAGGACAATACAAAATTAGCCTGTCGTCTTCTTTGCCAAATGCACTAATTATCCCGAATTCGTTTACTTTACCCGCCGGAACGAATGAGTTGAAATTCAATATCGGTGCGGTGGATAATCTGCTTGTGGACGGATTCCGAACGGTTGAAATTACGGCGGCGGCTTTTTTAAGTTCGTGCAATTGTACGGCTAACACTTTAGGAAATGGCGTTGCAAAAACTTCGTTGGTAATCGTGGATAATGATGGACCGACGCTCTCAGCTTCCGTCAATCCGATTTCCATTTATGAAGGGCGAGTGAATGGTGGTGTTTTGAAAGTAACCCGAAATACCCCTGCGACTGAAGCACTTGATATTTTCATCACACACGATCAGCCAAATGAAGCTCAAATCGAGACATTTGCAACTATTCCTGCAGGGCAAAGTGCTGTTGAAATTCCGATTACAACGTTAAATGACGGTGTGCAAGATGGGAATAAACTGGTCAATATCACGGTAAATGCTACCGGATTTTATCCAGGAATCAGTTATTTCTATGTCACTGATTTGAATAAACCAGATTATGAACTTACCGGTGTCAATGTAAATTCGACAACTGTTTTAGCCGGCGGCTCCATTCAAGTCTCCGGGAAACTTCACAACAAAGGGTACCTGCTGGCTCCAATCGGAAGTTCTATCGGATTTTATCTTACAGAAAGTAAATTCCTGAAAGAAACGGATGAAGCAATCGGGACATACCAATCAACAACTTCCATTGCTATCGGAGACAGCATTTCATTTATGCAGACTATAATGCTGCCAAAGAAAACCGGCACATTTTATCTGTATGCAAAAGCGAATCCGCAAAGCAGCACCAATGAATTAGTATATTCAAATAACGTTGCCGAACCGATTTCCATTACAATCCAACCGGAATATACGGCAACAGCAACGGTTGTTCCAAAACAATTATTACCAAATAACGCGGTAACAATTTCAGGAACTGCTACTAAAATTGGCGGGCAACCTGCAGTTAATTCTCCGGTGGATGTTTATATTCTGAATAATGGGACAAGACGCATAATAAGCGCAATGACAGATGGTTCAGGAAACTATACTGCTCAATTTGTGTCTCAAAACGAAAGCGGTCATTACGGAGTTGGAGCTTGTTATCCGGGAGAAAAAACACAGACAGCGATGGATGAATTTGACATTTTGGGCAAAGTGAGAACTTCCAAAGATCACATTGTATGGCTGACTAAGAAAGGCATTCCACTTTCAGGCACTATTCAAATCCGGAACACAAGCAACATCGCCTTACACAATGTAAAAATAGAAGCTTTGCTTAATCCAACCGGTTTTTCCATTAGCTCAAATACAATTCCTATCCTTGAAGGAAATGCTACAGCTGACTTTAACATTACCGTAACCGGTTCTTCAGCAACTGAAGTCAGGGACTATCTGAAAATTCCGCTTATAGTATCGAGTGATGAAAACACAGAATTGAGTTTGACAGCATTTTATTTCTGTCAGGAATTACAATCTGCTTTAATAACCAATCCGGCAAGCATAAACACCACAATGACAAAAGGCTACAGTAAAGTCTTTGAGCTGGTAGTGAGAAATAATGGAGCCGGAGAAACCGGAAAAACCGTAGTAGAAATACCGAAAACTCCATTTATGCGATTGATAAGCGGCGATACCATTGATAATATCAAACCCAACGGGGAAGCAAAAGTGATTTTGGAATTCACACCTACAGAAGATATGCCCCTTAATACGCCATTCTCCGGTGGATTGTCAATTAAACCCACTCACGGGAATAGCATTACGGTACCTTATAAGATTGACCATGTTTCAGATTTCAAGGGAAGTTTGAATATTATTGCAAAAGATGAATTTTCATACAATACGGTAGAAAAACCAAATTTGGCAAATGCCCACGTAACCGTTCGGCACCCCTACAGCGGAGCGATGCTGGCTGAAGGATTTACCGGAAGCGATGGTACGTTTATGACCGGAGAAATTCCTGAAGGGCACTACACGGTAACCGTAGAAGCCGAAAAACACGAAGGTTGGCGCGGTACGGTGCTCGTAGAAGCCGGAAAAACCGTGAACAAAACTATATTTTTAAGTTTCAAAGCGATAACATACACCTGGGAAGTGGTGCGGACAGAAATTGAAGATGAGTACAAAATCGACTTAATAATGGAGTTCGAAACCAATGTGCCGAAGCCGGTCGTAGTGATGGAAATGCCGGACTCGATGCCGCAATTGGTTGGCGATGAAATATACGCATTCTTAGTTACCGTTACCAACAAAGGATTAATTACAGCGCGAGATTATGAATTGTTTTTCCCGACCAATGACCCGGAGTACGAATTTGTTACCAATTT
>CAZIRA010000125.1:2988-7115 GCA_964541615.1 uncultured Paludibacter sp. | reverse complement strand
CCATGAGAAATTTTGAAGAAAAATCATGAAAAGGAAAAGTTTGATAAAAGTAATTTAACACGGAATTAAAATTATTTAAAAAACCAACTTTTAATTAAATTAAGTTGAATTCACAACTTAATTTTTTAATTTTACGTGATTTTTCCAGATAACTAATGGACAAACTAATAGAACACTCCGGTATAGTAACTCACTTGGACGAAGGTAAAATTTATGTCCGAATCGTACAGCAGTCCGCTTGCAGCTCTTGTCATGCAAAAGGTGCATGTTCCGCATCCAGTATGCGAGAGAAAGAAATTGTTGTAGAAAATACATCTGGAAAATTTCAGGTTGGCGATTCGGTAATGCTTTTCGCAAAAACCTCTACAGGCCTTCTGGCCGTCCTTTTGGCTTTCGTTTTTCCTTTCCTTTTTATCCTACTCTGTTTGCTGATTTTGAAAAATTTTGTTTCAAACGAAGTTGTCTCTGGGCTGATCGCGCTTGGATTGCTCCTTCCGTATTACACTGTAATTTTGATATTCAATGATAAACTGCATAAAAAGCTTCAATTTAATATTGAAAAAATTCCGATTCAGTAATCTCTGTGAGTCAATTTAGTGTAGTGTTTTTTTTTGTAATAAGTTAAAAAATACCGGTGCGATATTCGTACCATAATAGTGAATACCATTTTCATTTCAATATTAATTTTAGGCGGAATAGGCGTTTTTTTGACTATTTTGATCTTCTATGTCTCCGAAAAGTTTAAAGTTTTTGAAGATCCCCGCATCGATGAAGTAGAGGCGGCTTTACCGGCTGCTAACTGCGGCGGTTGCGGATTCCCCGGATGTCGTGGATTTGCTCTGGCCTGCGTAGAAGCCGATTCACTCGACTACCTGAACTGTACGGTGGGCGGTATCGAAACGATGGAAAAAGTGGCTTCCATTCTTGGTAAAACGGCTGTGGCTCATGCGCCGACTCTGGCTGTGGTAAGGTGTGGCGGAACTTGCGAATACCGTCCGAGAATGAATGAGTACGACGGCGTAAAGCATTGCTTTATAGCACATAATCTTTACAGCGGTGAAACCGGATGCTCCTGGGGATGTCTAGGTTTTGGAGATTGCGAACTTTCTTGCGATTTTGATGCCATTAAAGTTAATCCGGTCACAAAAATACCCGAAGTGGATGAAGAAAAATGTACTTCCTGTGGTGCCTGTGTGCGTGCATGCCCGAAAATGCTGATTGAAATCCGCAAAAAAGGACCAAAATCACGCCGGATTTATGTGAATTGCCGAAACAAAGACAAAGGGCATATTTCCAGAAAATCGTGCGATGTAAGTTGTATCGCTTGCAACAAGTGCTTCAAAGTATGTCCTCACGAAGCCATTACGATAGGTGAAAATCTGGCTTTTATTCACGACGATAAATGTAAACTCTGCCGGAAATGCGTGGAAGTTTGTCCGACAAATTCAATTGTGGAACTGAATTTTCCGGCAAGGAAACCTGCCCCTCAAGAGGGGATTTTGATGGGTGAGACCTAGCCGAGCAAACTGCGGTTTCAAACCGCATGTTGCGTAGAAAAAAAAAGATAAACCTACTAGATTTGAGAAATAATAAGCAGTAAACAATTCTGACAACCTTACTAAATTTACCCTTTAGGGGTTTAGGGGCAACTTTATATGAAAACTTTCAGAATCGGTGGTATCCACCCCAAAGAATACAAACTTTCAGCCGGACAGCGGATAAAAACCGTTGCACTGCCTGAGCGTGTTGTTATTCCATTGGCACATTACAGCGGACGTCCAAGCGAAGCGGTGGTGAAAAAAGGTGATTTGGTAAAAGTGGGTCAGCTGATCGGCCGGGCAGACGGTTACGTTTCTGCCAATGTGCATTCATCTGTTTCCGGGAAAGTGAACAAAGTGGATGTGCAACTGGATGCTTCGGGCTATAAACGGCCAGCTGTATTTATTGACGTGGAAGGTGATGAATGGCTCGAAACCATTGACTTGACGACTGAATTGGAACGTGAATGTGATTTTTCAAAAGAAGAAATACTGACAAAAATTAAGTCTGCCGGCATCGTCGGGCTCGGTGGAGCTACTTTTCCTGCTCATGTGAAATTGGCTCCTCCGTCTGATAAGAAAGCAGATGTATTGATAATCAATGCGGTAGAATGCGAACCGTTTCTGACTTGCGATCATCAGTTGATGATGGAAAAAGGCGAGGAAATTATGGTCGGCATTACTATTTTGATGAAAGTGCTTGAAGTAGAAAAAGCCGTTGTCGGCATTGAAAATAATAAAAAAGATGCAGTAGTTCATTTGAGCAAGATCGCTAAATCTTATCCCGGAATTACCATTCAACCACTTAAAGTCCGTTATCCGCAAGGTGGAGAGAAGCAGTTGATTGATGCGGTGTTAAATCGTCAGGTTCCGAGTGGAAAAATTCCGATTGAAGTGGGAACGGTGGTGATGAATGTTGCTACCACTTTTGCGGTGTACGAAGCTGTGCAGAAAGAAAAACCGCTGATAGAGCGTGTGATGACGGTTTCTGGAAAAGATGTACAAAATCCGGGAAATTACCTGGTGAGATTGGGAATCTATCTTTCGGAAGTAGTGAATCAAGCAGGCGGTGTGCCTGAAGGTACCGGAAAAATTATCGGTGGTGGACCGATGATGGGACGCTCTCTGATGAATCTGGATGTACCCATGGCAAAAGGTAGTGCCGGAATTGTATTTATGACCAAAAAAGAAGCTCTGCGCAGAGAGGCAAGAAACTGCATTCGCTGTGCAAAATGTGTAAACGTTTGCCCTATGGGCTTAGAGCCGTTTATGCTGATGAACCAAAGCGAACGGGAAATGTGGGATGAAATGGAGCGAAACCGCACGATGGACTGTATTGAATGTGGAAGTTGCAGCTACACTTGTCCATCCAATCGTCCTTTGCTGGATTATATCCGATATGGGAAATCAACTGTAGGAATAAGAATCAGGACGAGAAATGCGGAGAAAGTTTAAAAGTTAAAAGTTAAAAGTTAAAAGTAAAAAGTTGAATGTTGCTATCAAAAAATCTAAAAATAAAAATTGGATAAGTTAATTATTTCACCAGCGCCACATATTCACGGTGGTGACAGCATTGAGAAAAATATGCTGGGCGTCATCACTGCGTTGATGCCTGCTCTTCTGGTCGGATTTTATTTTTTCGGCTTGGGAGCATTGATTGTCACACTTGTGTCGGTGACTTCCTGTGTGCTTTTCGAATACCTTATCCAGCGTTTTATCTTGAAAATTAAGCCTACCATCACAGACGGATCAGCTATTGTTACAGGTGTTTTGCTGGCGATGAATCTGCCGTCAAATATCCCTTTCTGGATTGTAATGTTGGGAGCGTTATTTGCCATTGGAGTTGCAAAAATGAGTTTTGGTGGTTTGGGAAATAATCCTTTTAATCCGGCTTTGGCAGGCCGAGTGTTTCTGTTGATTTCATTTCCTGTTGCAATGACTTCCTGGCCTGTTCCATCACCTCTTACAACTGCATATCTGGATGCACAAACCAGCGCTACTGTACTTTCAACATTAAAAGGAAGCGGAGCTGACATGCCGGGAATTATGGATATGTTAGTTGGAAAAATGGGTGGTTCATTTGGCGAAGTTTCTGCTTTCGCCATCCTTGCCGGCTTGGTCTATTTATTGGCAAAAAGGATTATCAGCTGGCATATTCCGGTTAGCATATTACTTACAGTATCTTTATTTACCGGAATTTTACATTGGAGTAATCCGGCTGAATTTGCATCACCAGTACTACATTTGTTGGGAGGTGGATTGTTGCTTGGAGCTGTTTTTATGGCTACAGACTATGCCACATCGCCGATGAATCCTCGCGGAATGATCGTGTACGGAATCGGCATTGGAATAATTACGGTGGTCATCCGTGAGTTTGGCGTGTACCCGGAAGGTGTCTCTTTTGCTATTTTAATTATGAACGCATTTACACCGTTGATAAATAATTATCTAAAACCGAGGAGATTTTCAAAGTAGTTGAATAGAAAATAGTTGATTGGTTGATTGGAAATCAAATTTGTATTTAGAACAAAATTTTATACTTCATGCAGTGTACTTCGGTCTTCAAGCTTTCTAAATTCGCGTAATTCG
>CAZIRA010000125.1:0-2888 GCA_964541615.1 uncultured Paludibacter sp. | reverse complement strand
CTCGGCCTGATTGCTGTTTTTGCAGCAGTTACACTGGCTTCTGTATATGCACTCACCAAAGACCCGATTGCCGCATCGAAGCTTTCCAAACAGCAAAACGCCATTCGCGATGTACTTCCTGCATTTGAACGGTTGGATGACGCTGAGAAAGTGGCTTTGGAAACAGGAGATTCTCTGAATGTATATAGAGCATATGTTAAAGACGAAAAATTTGTTGGGGCCGCCGTGGAATCCTTTTCGCGAAACGGATATTCCGGCGATATTCGGTTGATGATTGGTTTTGATGTCAAGGGGAACATAGTCAATTACACTGTTTTAGAACAAAAAGAGACGCCGGGGTTAGGAACAAAAATAGTGGATTGGTTTAAGACTGAAATCAGAAATCAAAATATAATTGGTAAAAATCCGTCTAAAAATAAATTGACCGTAAGTAAAGACGGTGGTGAAATTGATGCAATTACTGCTGCAACGATCAGTTCAAGGGCATTTCTGGAAGCTGTTCAAAAGGCCTACAATGCGTATGCAGATAATACCGATGCATCCGGAGTTGACGGTGCTTCCGGCGCTACGAAAACCGGGAAAAATGAAGTCGATTCAATTCAAAACATGGAGTGAAACAGATGAACCAAAAATCAAACATAAAAATATTCCTGAACGGATTGTTAAAAGAGAATCCAATCTTCGTACTTGTGCTCGGCATGTGTCCAACTTTGGCTACTACTTCGTCTGCCATCAATGGAATGAGTATGGGCTTGGCAACTACTTTCGTTCTGTTTGGCTCAAATGTGGTGATATCACTTCTGAAAAACCTGATTCCTGATAAAGTACGTATTCCGGCATTTGTGGTTGTGATAGCAACTTTTGTAACCGTAGTGGAAATGGTGATGCAGGCATACGTCCCGGTGCTTTTTGAAAGCTTGGGGATTTTTATTCCACTGATAGTGGTAAATTGTATCGTTCTGGGTCGCGCAGAAGCTTTTGCATCAAAGAACAATGTACTGAAATCAGCTTTGGATGGACTTGGAATGGGACTTGGATTTACTTTTGCACTCACTTTACTTGGAGTTATCCGCGAATTGCTTGGAACGGGAAAAGCTTTCGGATTTACCCTCTACAACGAGCAGTACGGAATGCTTTTGTTTGTTCTCGCTCCCGGAGCCTTCATTGCTCTTGGATTTTTGATAGCAGTGATGAATAAATTACAAAGAAAATAAACCAATGTGCCAATGTGCTAATTTGCTAATAAGACAATAAACTACTCAACTACTCAACCAATCAACCAAAAATAAATGAGCTATATATTAATATTCATCAGCGCAGTTTTTGTCAACAACATCGTGTTGTCGCAATTTTTGGGAATTTGTCCTTTTTTGGGCGTCTCCAAAAAGATTGAAACAGCACTTGGTATGACCGGCGCGGTTGCTTTTGTGATGACAATCGCTACAATTATTACTTATATTGTTCAGAAAACGATATTGGAGCCTTTTGAAATCACGTTTTTGCAAACCATCACTTTTATTTTGATCATTGCTGCATTGGTGCAGATAGTAGAAATAGTGCTGAAAAAAATATCACCCGCTCTTTATCAGGCTTTGGGTGTGTTTTTGCCACTCATCACCACCAATTGTGCCATCCTTGGAGTTGCTATTCTGGTTACGCAGAAAGACATGAACCTGATTCAAAGTGTTGTGTATGCTATTTCTACTGCCATTGGCTTTGGCTTGGCTTTGGTACTTTTCGCAGGAATCCGGGAACAACTCAGCATGGTAAAACTACCCAAAGGGATGGAAGGAACATCCATTGCTCTGATTACAGCGGGTTTGCTGGCCATGGCATTTATGGGATTTGCCGGAATTGTGAAATAGGAGAGAAGCAAAATTTTTTATAAAAGTCTTTACATCAATGGAATAATTCTAATGATGCACTATTTAATGAAAAAACCTGACAAGTTTTTCTAACCTGAGTTCGATTATTAAAACAGCGTCAATTGGTCAGAAATGACGGTTTCAAATTTCAAAGTTGGTTTTTTAGGTAAAAAATGATATGCGATAATTGCTGAAATTAAATTTGTCAAGAAATTCCCAAAACTTCTATGTCTTGAATGTTCTACTTGGCAGATATTTTTCAACTCATCGTTAACTGTCTCAATAACAGAACGTTTTCTTAAATATAGTTTTTCGCTCATTGTCATTAATGAGTTTTTCATATTGTTTCTAATCGACGTAACTAAGTGTATATCATCGACAAAAAGAGCTTCAAACAATTGTTTTCCGATATAACCTTTGTCGGCAAATAATTTACCGAATACATTTCTAAGAAAACCTTCGTTTTTCAACGGCTCACGGTCATCAACATTGGCTTGGGTTATGCAGAAACTGATAATTTCACCTTTATCGTTGATGATGATATGAAGCTTAAAACCGTAAAACCAGCCAACGGTTGATTTTCCGGTAGCTGCTAAGCCTTTGAATACTTTATTTCGCTTTATACGCTTATTTTTACACACTCTTTTGGGAGTGGAATCAACAAACGAAATGCCTGTACAAGCACCTAAGCAGCAAGTCTTTGCAAAAACAGTCATAGACATCAAGTTGGCTTGCATTAGTTCCGTGAAACGGTTGTAAGATACTGTCTTAGGAAACTCGGTAGTCATGTGCCTCTGTACATAAAATAGATAGAAGTGCTTAAAACAGCGGAAACCACTTAAATGAAAAAACAAAGCAATACTGATAACTTCTGATGAAGACATCTTTGGCGGTCGCTTTGGTTTGTTTCCAAGGATAAATTTTTGGGTTACACTGTCAAATTCTTTTTGAAATTCATCAACTATACAGAAAATATCTGTAATTTTGTCGTAATTAATCATAAGGCGTTTGTTAGTTAATCAA
>CAZIRA010000124.1:0-7184 GCA_964541615.1 uncultured Paludibacter sp. | reverse complement strand
GAGCACATCCCTTTTAAGGATGGGGTCCTGGGTTCGAGCCCCAGCTGAATCACAAGAATTAAAGCCACCGGAACAGGTGGTTTTTTGTTTTAAAAAATGATTATTAAATAACCTCAGCAACAACTTGATATTTTCTATTTTACTGCTGACATGCTAAACTTCACGCTTGCTGAATTTCCATTCTCATCCACTACCGTTACTTCATGCTCACCATTCTCCGATACTATCTCCATCTGGTGAATTCCAGTGGTTTCACCCAAATACTCGTTGTCCAGATGCCAAAAGACTTTGCTGTAAGCTGATCGGTGCGCCAGTTCGAAAACGGCTTTCCCACGCGAACCATCCAACTGTTTTGGAAGCTTGATGACAGCATTTGGAAAAGGATAGATAAACTGCATAGTAAGTTTAGCCCCGACATCCAAACATTCCGGCGAAAACGGCGGCAGCGACTCATAAGAAGGATGATGCTGTTTATAATACCACTCCCAGGATGGTGGAAGGATAAACCATGACTGCTGCACAATTCCCCGATTTCCGGCACACTGCTCGTAAACTTGATAAAGCCTGTCTTCCGAGAGATGTACAATTTTGTGAAAGTCACACACTTTTCCCTGTATCCCTTTTTCAGGAATAAGAACCGTGTCTTTTGAGTTTTCAGGACAATTCATTCCAATAAGGCAACCGCTTTCCCGGCAAATTTCTGCTTCCCGGAGTTCTCCAAGGGGAGTTTCAAACCATACCGTTGGCGGCAGAAGATTAAATAAATCAAACATCACCCGGGCAGATGTACGCGCTCCTGTCAATCCGGGGCGCCCTTCGCCGCTTGCATTGCCGGTCCAAACCGCAACCAGGTATTGAGGAGTAATTCCCACTGCCCAGGCATCACGGAAGCCGAAACTCGTGCCTGTTTTCCACGCAATTTTCCTCATGGAAGGGATAAACTGCCAATCAATTTCCTCAGGACGATTAACATTGGTAAGCGCTTCGAGTGTCAGCCATGCAGCTCCGGCATCAAAGATTGGCTCTACTGTTTTTACAACATCCTCTTTATTTTCTGATAAAACAAAGGTGAAATCCAGTTTATCTATGTATTTCCCCGATTTATTGAACTCATTTACGGTTCTTGCCATATGAGAATATCCGTTGGCTATCTCCCAAAGTGTACCTTCCGCACCTCCTAAAATCAGCGAAAGTCCATAATTATCTGCCGATCGGGTCAGAGTGGTAAAGCCCGTTTTTTTAAGAAACTGATGAAATTTCGGTACGCTGTATTTTCTTAATTCCACCACTGACGGAACATTGAGTGAACGTGCCAGCGCCTCATCGGCAGACGCAGCTCCATCGTACTGCAAACTGAAATTTTTGGGTGAAAAACCGTTGATATTTATTGGCACATCGGGAATTAATTGTTTGGGTAGTAGTTGTCCTTCCTGCAACATGGCACAATAAAGAAATGGCTTTAAAATGCTTCCTGTGCTTCTTGGAGCCTGTATCACATCCACTTGATTGGATGCTTTGCTCAACTCAAAACCAACATTTCCACTATATGCAAGTACTTCGTTGGATTGAATATCAACGATTAATGCGGCAATGTTATTTACCCCGTTTTGAGAAAATTCAGCATTCCATCTTTCAAGAACATCATCAGCTTGAAGTTGAAGCCCTTTATTGATCGTTGATTGAGAGCATTCTCCGGATTTTGACATAAAAAACTGCGTCACCAGGTGAGGAGCAGTTTGTGGAAGTGGATGCGGATGATCAGGCAGCGGTTCTGATTGTGCCAGCTGGAAATCTGATGCGTCAATCAGATTTTTATCCGCAAGTTTTTTCAGGAGTTTATTCCGCTTGGCTGTTAATTTATCCCTGTTTTTACCGAAATGCATCAGCGAAGGTGAATTTGGCAAAACTGCCAGTGTAGCCGCTTCTGCCCACGAAAGTGAAGCTGCATTATGTCCAAAATATCGCCATGACGCTGCATCAATCCCCACCACATTCCCGCCCATCGGTGTATGCGAAGCATAGAGCGAAAGAATTTCTTCTTTGGAAAATTTCCATTCGAGCCGGGTTGCAAATATAATTTCAATGATTTTCTCGATGTAAGTGCGCTTATTCTGACGCATAAGACGAACCGTCTGCATGGTGAGGGTGCTGCCTCCGCTTACGATACGTTTTTCTTGGTAATTTTGGATTATTGCACGCCCTATCGACAACGGATTTACACCCGGATGTGAATAAAAATGGCGGTCTTCAAACTGGATGACGCAGGTTTTATATTTTTCGGGAAGTGAATCTGACATGGGAAACCGCCATTGTCCATCGGCAGAAATCCGTGCACCCAGCATTTCACCGTTTCTATCAGTAACGAGCGTACTGTAAGAAACGTCAAACAACGGTTTTGGGAGCGAAAAAAAATACCAAACCAGCAGTGCTATCGCAATCAGCAAACCTGCCTGCTTCCATTTTTTTAAGGAAAGAAAATTATGGTATGTTTTTTTTAGAAATGACATGGTTCAAAAGGGTTCACATCCACAACCTGGCACAAATCATCAAGAAAATTTATTGTAAAATGAGATTCCCTTTTCGAAATAAAGCTCTAAAAACCCCTTAAAGTCACAAAATCAACGCATTCTTTCAATGCTGTTTTAGCATCATTATCAGGGAGCGTGCTTAATTCTTCGAGAGCTTTTTGCTTAAAATCTTCCATCACCCGGATGGCATAATCCACGCCGCCATATTCGTGTGCGTACTGCATGATTTTCTGAATATTTTCCTGAGAAAATTCTTTGCTGTCAAGCATTCGGACAATTTCATCGCGCTCTTCTCCCGAAGTATTTTTCAGTACATATATTAATGGAAGGGTCAATTTTCCGTCACGCACATCATTCCCTGTAGGTTTACCAATGTCTGCATTTTCGTAGAAATCAAAGATATCGTCTTTAATCTGAAAACAAATTCCAAGGTATTCTCCAAAATTTTTCAGATAACTCAATGAATCCTCACCGGCACCGACTGAAAGACCGCCCACTTTCATGCAGGCAGCAAAAAGAAGTGCCGTTTTTCGCTTAATGATTTCAAAATAATCGTGCTCAGTGAAACCAGACTGACGCGTATTGGCCAGTTGGAGCAACTCGCCGTCAGGAAGCACCATTCCTACTAAAGAAATCACCTCCATAATATCCAGATGCTTGGTTTTATTGGCGCAGTAAAGCGATTTTGAAAGGATGTAATCGCCGGTAAGAACCGCAATTTTATTAGTCCAACGGGCATTCACAGATGGTCTTCCGCGACGTTCGAGGGTATCGTCAATAACATCGTCGTGCACCAGACTGGCTGTGTGAAGCAGTTCAAGCGAAAATGCTCCGTACAATGTGGCTTGATTAACTTCGCCAAGCAGTTTAGCCGCAAGAATGGTGAGTATCGGGCGCAGTCTTTTTCCACTTGCAGCCATGATATAATTATGCACATTTACCAACAATTCATTGTCGTTCTTAAGCACCTCTGAATAAATGCGTTCAAACTCCTGCATCTCTGCAAGGATCGGCTTTTTAATCTTTTCGATGTAATCCATGAATTAAATTTCCTCTCAAATAAACCACAAAAATAAGCAAATTTGCTGTTTATTCACTCTTGATAATGAATAAATCTATTTTTTTTATAATTTTACATGGTGAAATAATAAAACAATCGTCCTTGTGTTATGTTTTACTCTTAATGAATTCTCTCTGAAATTTACCAAAATTTTACCTTTCAGTAAAAAAACAAACAGAAAACAACGATTTGAGAAAATTTTCAAACGCAGGCAGATGTCCTGATAGCTAACGTGAGGCGTGTTCTATCTTACTTTAGTGTTAATAAATGATATAGAGATGAAAAAACTTTTTTTGCTAGATGCTTACGCGATTATATATCGTGCTTACTACGCTTTTATCCGAAATCCACGTGTAAATTCCAAAGGTCTGAACACTTCGGCTGTTTTCGGTTTTGTGAATACGCTCGAAGATGTACTTAAAAAAGAAAAGCCGACGCACATTGCAGTAGCTTTTGATCCGAAAGGTAAAACTTTCCGACACGAGGAGTACGAGGACTATAAAGCACAACGTGAAGCTACGCCGGAAGATATAAGGAAATCTGTTCCAATCATAAAACAGATCGTTGAGGCATACAACATCCCTGTACTGGAAGTGCCGGGTTATGAGGCTGACGATGTTATCGGGACTTTAGCAGTGAAAGCAGAAAAAGAAGGGTTCAAAACCTACATGCTTACGCCTGACAAAGACTACGGACAACTTGTATCAGACGATATTTTGATGTACCGACCAAAGCACACAGGTGGTTACGAAATTATGGGGCCGAATGAGGTAACTGCAAAATACGGCCTTGAAAGCAAATCGCAGGTGATTGACCTGCTCGGACTTATGGGCGACAGCTCCGACAACATACCCGGATGTCCGGGAGTAGGTGAAAAAACGGCTGTAAAACTGCTTACCGAATTTGGAAGTATTGATAACTTACTGGAAAATACCGACAAACTAAAAGGTGCTCTGAAAACGAAAGTAGAAGAGAACAAGGATTTGATTCTGTTTTCCCGTTTCCTGGCAACAATCAAGACCGATGTTCCGATAGAGCTGAATGAAGAAGAATTGGTGCTTAAACCTTCAAATGAAACTGTTTTGCAAGCTTTGTTTGAAGATTTGGAATTCAGGACTCTCTCAGCAAGAATATGGGGAAACAGGACGCAAACTTCCAAAAAAGATGTTTCCCGTACCGCCTCAAAATCTCAGCCATCCGGACAGATGTCGCTTTTTGACACTCCCGAATCGGATAGTTCGCAACCTGCAAAACCGACAATGGGTGATTTGTTTGCTGAGAGCGATTCAACTTCGGGCATGCGGTCATTGCAAGACATTCAGCACAATTATATTCTGGTAGACGATGCCGTGAAACGCTCCATGCTCATCGGGAAATTAAAAGCACAACAGTCAGTTTGTTTCGACACAGAAACGACCGGTATCGATGTTTTCACAGCCGATCTGGTAGGACTTTCATTCAGCTACAAAGCAGGCGAGGCGTTTTTCGTTCCACTTCCAGCCGACAGGCAGAAATGCGCAGATGTGATGATCGAGTTCAAAGCATTTTTCCAAAATGATAAAATAGAAAAGATCGGACAAAACATGAAATTTGACCTTTTGATGCTGGCTCAGTACGGTATTGAACTGCGTGGACCGATGTTTGACACGATGATTGCCCACTACCTTGTTCAGCCCGAACTCCGCCACGGAATGGATTACCTGGCAGAAGTTTATCTGAAATACCGCACCATTCACTACGAAGACCTGTTAGGAGGAAAAGGAAAAAATCAGCAGAGCATCCGCAATGTGGATCAAAATCTACTGTGCGATTACGCTTCGGAAGATGCCGATATTACGTTCCAGCTCAAACAGATTTTGGAGAAAGAACTGCAAGAAAACGGGTTGGAAAAACTGTTTTATGAAATGGAAATGCCATTGATGAAGGTGCTTGCCGAAATGGAAATGAACGGCGTCCGTATCGATTCTGATGCGCTCCGTGAAAGTTCTGAAATTCTGACTCAGGACGCTTTGAAGCTGGAAAAAGAGATACAGGAAATGGCAGGAGTAGAATTTAATGTTGCATCGCCGATGCAGGTTGGAGAAGTTCTTTTCGATCGGATGAAGCTCGACGAAAAGGCGAAGAAAACTAAAACCGGACAATATTCCACTGCAGAAGATGTGCTTGAAAAACTTCGTTCAAAACATCCGATTATTGGAAAAATTCTGGATTACCGCGGATTGAGAAAACTTTTGAGCACGTACATCGATGCTCTTCCCCAAATGGTTAATCCAAAAACGGGTAAAGTCCATACTTCGTTCAATCAGACCGTGGCCGCTACCGGACGTCTCAGTTCTACAAATCCAAACCTTCAAAACATTCCCGTTCGCGACGAGCAGGGACGTGAAATCCGGAAAGCATTTATTCCTGATGAAGGAGAAGTTTTCCTTAGTGTTGACTATTCGCAGATCGAACTCCGCATCATGGCGCATTTGAGTGGAGATCAAAATATGGTTGATGCTTTCAACAGCGGATATGACATCCACGCTGCCACCGCAGCCAAAATTTACAAAGTTCCGCTCAGTGGAGTGACTTCCGACATGCGCCGAAAAGCCAAGACGGCTAACTTCGGCATTATCTACGGAATTTCAATTTTTGGATTGGCCGAAAGGCTTGCCATTCCACGCGGAGAAGCGAAAGAGCTTATCGACGGCTATTTCGAAACCTATCCCGAAGTGAAACGGTACATGGACGAGTCGATTCAGAATGCCAAAGCCAATGGATACGTTGAAACAATCTATGGCAGGAAACGATATCTTTCTGACATTAACTCGCAAAACAGCATTGTGCGAGGTTATGCTGAGCGAAATGCAATCAACGCACCAATTCAAGGTTCGGCTGCCGATATCATCAAAATTGCGATGGTGAAAATTCAGGAAATGATCAAACGAAATCAGCTGAAATCCAAGATGACTTTGCAAGTACACGACGAACTCAATTTCACGGTTCCAGCGGACGAGCTCGAAGCTATGAAATCACTTGTGGTAAATGAAATGCAGAATGTAGTGAAGCTGAAAGTGCCTATTATAGCCGATTACGGAGTGGGAAAAAATTGGCTTGAAGCACATTAATTTTTCATTGAAAGAAAATAAAAAAAACAGGGCGTGACTATTCTTTACGTCCTGTTTCGCTTTTCGTTATTAGTTTCTTGGAGGATAAGACAAAAAAGCCCTTCCTCTAAGTTGAGAAAGGGCTTCTGTATTTTATCAGAAGCAGATTAAGACAAGCTATTCACATACAAGGTAAGTTTGGATTTCAAGTTACCTGCTTTGTTTTTGTGAATAATGTTTTTCTTTGCCAATTTGTCAAGCATCGAGCTTACTTTCGGAAGAAGTTCAACAGCTGCTGTTTTATCAGTTGTTGTACGGAGTTTCCGAACAGCGTTACGAGCTGTTTTAGCGTAATAACGATTGGCTAATCTTTTTGTGCTGGTTTGACGAATTCTTTTTAAAGCTGATTTATGGGTTGCCATGCTTTGAGTAAAATTAAAAAATGTTAGGTCTTGTAGCCCATAGGGGAATCGAACCCCTCTTTCCAGAATGAAAATCTGGCGTCCT
>CAZIRA010000123.1:4552-7216 GCA_964541615.1 uncultured Paludibacter sp. | reverse complement strand
TTGTAGCCCATAGGGGAATCGAACCCCTCTTTCCAGAATGAAAATCTGGCGTCCTAACCGATAGACGAATGGGCCTTTTGAATTCGGAAATTAAGTATTCCCTGTTTTCAATTGCGGGTGCAAATATACGGCATATTTTTAAACTGACAAAAGATTTGGCAAAATATTTTCTATAATTTATTCCCAATAGAAAATCGACATGAATAAAGTTCAGAAAATCAGTAAAAAAAAAGGTAATCTACAATATTATATGACGTTTTGAAAAAGTTTTTCTAACTTGTTTTTCATTTTTCAGCACCAACAACTTCAAACCTCCATAATTTATCTTTCCATTCACCGGCATAATCCACTCCCACTCTTGTTTTTGCAGTAAATTCAGGACAATCCGCGCTGTCTTCAATCCAAATCCGCTGGGATTCTGTCAACACCTCACCATAAAAAGATTTATCCATTTTCAGCTCGCGTCCTACTCTTCCCGATCCTCTTACAGCATCAATTCCACAAACAAGTACAGCTTGCGGATAATTTTCCTCGCCGGCAACCACATTGAGCATCCAATACATTCCGTAGATTAAATACACATACACTTTTCCGCCTTCGTGAAACATCACTTCCGTTCGGGGCGTACGGCCTTTGCTGGCATGGCAGGCTTTGTCTTCCTTTCCGCTGTAAGCTTCGGTTGTGGTGATTTTATAACGGACTACATTTCCGTCATCAAAAACACGCACCAAGGTTTTTCCCAGCAAGCTGACTGCCAGGTCAACAGCATTTTGAGCATAAAATTGCTTTTCCAGTTTTTTCATAGTTTCGCAAAATTAATCTTTTTAATTCTAATATTGTATTCCAAGGAAAAAAATGTAAATTTGCAAGAGTTAAATCTGAATCCAACAATTCCAGTTGATTCAAATTGGAAATACTGAATATTAAAATCTTAAATAACAATAACTATGTTTGACAACCAACACCGCTCGTTTATTGCCATAAACGACGAAAAAGAGATCTGCATGCTCCCCAAAATGGCTAACCGCCACGGGCTGATCACCGGTGCCACCGGAACAGGAAAAACCATCAGCCTTCAAGTGCTTGCCGAGACATTCAGCAATATGGGTGTCCCGGTTTTTGCAGCCGACATGAAAGGTGACCTTTCCGGCGTTGCGAAAGTAGGCGGAAACAAAGAAAGCGTTACCAAGCGTGTTGCGCAGTTCAATTTATCCGAAAAAGGCTTTGAATATAAATCATGCCCCGTACAGTTTTGGGATGTTTTTGGTGAACAGGGACATCCGGTACGCACCACTATTTCTGAACTTGGACCGCTGCTTCTCGAACGTCTTCTGATGCTTAACGAAACACAGGGAGCCGTTCTTTCGCTGATATTCAAAATTGCCGATGACAACGACCTACTCCTTATCGACCTTAAAGACTTGCAGAAAATGCTCCAATACGTAGGCGACAACCGTTCTGTGTTTACTACTCAGTACGGAAATATTTCCACCCAAAGCATCGGTGCCATCCAGCGAAATCTGGCAAGACTGGAAAGCGAAGGCGGCGAAGTGTTTTTTGGCGAACCGGAATTAAATATCTCTGACCTGATCAAAACCGACAACCGGGGCAAAGGGGTGATTAATATATTGGCAGCCGACAAGCTGATGAATTCGCCAAGAATTTACACCACGTTCCTGCTTTGGCTTTTGTCTGATTTATTTGAAAACATGCCGGAAGTGGGCGATTTGGAAAAACCAAAATTGGTGTTTTTCTTCGATGAAGCTCATATGCTTTTCAATGACATGCCGAAAATCCTGCTTGAAAAAGTGGAACAGATTGTCCGTCTGATTCGTTCAAAAGGAATTGGAGTATATTTTATCTCTCAGAATCCTGCCGATATACCAGAAACAATCCTCGGACAGCTCGGAAACAGGATTCAGCATGCTCTGCGTGCTTACACGCCTAATGATCAGAAAGCCGTGAAAGTTGCAGCCAACACATTCCGGCCGAATCCAAAATTCAACACCGAAACGGCCATTACCGAATTAGGAACCGGCGAAGCATTAGTTTCATTCCTGGATGAAAAAGGTGCTCCAAACCCTGTGGAACGAGCTTTCGTACTTCCACCCGAAGGACAAATCGGGCCTATCACACCGGAAGAAAGATTGCGTATTACCCAGTCGTCACTTCTCTACGGAGTTTACGAAAAAGAGATAGACCGGATTTCAGCCTTTGAAATAATTGCTGAAAGAATGCAGGCCGATGATTTGCAGAAACAGCAGCTGGAACAACAAAAACAGGTGGAAATCCAGCGACGCGAACAGGAAAAAGCCATGCGTGAGGCTGAAAGACAGAAACGAGCCACAAAAAAAGACGATGTGTTCGGCGGTTTGCTGAAAGATGTGGGTAAATCTGTAACCAGAAATGTTTCCTCTCAACTCGGAAGAACCATTACTCGGACTATTCTGGGAGCATTTTTTGGAAAGAAATAGTGAGGATGGGTGCTGGGTGACGGATGTCACCTCTTTCCCCCGAACCACTTTCCCCACATCGCTTTACCTCTCTTCCCCTTCGGGGACTCTCTCCACAAGGAGAGAGAAAGCGGAATATTCTTTTTTTTTGGGAGAAAGGAGAGTACGAAGTGCTATGTGACATCTTATCTACAAAAGAAACAAAGTCTGA
>CAZIRA010000123.1:0-4452 GCA_964541615.1 uncultured Paludibacter sp. | reverse complement strand
AAGGAGAGTACGAAGTGCTATGTGACATCTTATCTACAAAAGAAACAAAGTCTGAAAGTCTATTGTCTATTAGCGAAGCGATCTAAATATCTAAAATAAACTTTGTCAGATTCAATTGCTCTGGCAAAGTTTCGTTTTATAAATCAATAAAAACTGAATATTTTATTGATTTTTGATTAACAGAGGTTGTTATTTTGAATAATAATCTTAAATTTGCCGGCCTTTTGTTTCTCTGAAATTTCAGAATCAACCAAATTATAATTTGACTAATAGGAGCAGAAAAAGTTTATTAAATAAAAGTTAAAAAAGGAGATGCAAACATTCTTTTTTCTAAAAAAAGAAGACTATCACAACTTATCTACCTCAAAACGATTATCTTTGCATCAAATTTAATTATGAAATGAATACTTTCCTACTTACATTATTAATTGTATTGGTTATTGTACTGGCAGCAGTTTTTCTGCTCAGCTTCAAAATATGGCTTTTCAAAGACGGACAGTTTCCAAACATCCACATCGGCGGGAGCAAAGCTCTGCGCGATCAGGGAGTCTCATGTGCTACTACTCAAGACGCGGAAGCACAGAAAACAAAAAATAAATTTGATGTTTCAAAACTTATAAAAGAATTAGACGAAAAATAAATTTTATGAATGCAAAAAATCTCTCGCTTGTCCTTAACGGCATCTTGCTTGTAGCGGTAATTATCCTTTTTATCTTAGTACTGGGAAATAAATCAGGAAAAAAAGTGAACGAAGTGGCAAAAAAAGGTGATTCAGCTGTTGTTGTTGACCTTCCTATAGCTTACGTAAATATCGATTCATTGCTTTTGAACTACACATTTGCAAAAAATGCCAACGAAGCTTTGATCAGCAAACAAGAAAATTCAAGAGCAACATTGAACCAAAGAGCACGTGTACTGCAAACAGAAATGGATGAATTCAACCGCAAATTGGAGAACAATGCGTTTTTGAGTCGCGAGAGAGCTGAAGATGCACAAAAAAGCATTCTGAAAAAACAACAAGACCTTCAACAACTGGAAGGAAACCTCACTCAGCAACTGATGGAACAACAGGAAAAAATGAATCGCCAGCTGAGAGATACTATTAACGCATTCTTCAAAGAATACAATAAAAATGGAAAATACGAACTTATCATCAGCAATACTGCAAATGACAACGTGCTGTTTTCCAAAAAAACTTATGATATAACAAACGACGTAATCGTTCAACTGAACGCACGAGTGAAGAAATAACATTCAATTCAAAATCATAGAGATACTGGCGGAACAGAACTTGTGAAAGTGAAGTTCCGCTCTTTTTTTCTTCAAACTAACACATTGTGCTTTAATTACTAAACAAAGTTTTCAAATATTTCATTATATTTGTAATTCAAAAAAGTATATTTATGAAACATTTCCCTCCTTCCGAACTTATTATCAATGAAGACGGCAGCATATTCCACCTTCATCTGAAACCAGAACAATTAGCAGACAACGTAATACTTGTGGGCGATCCGGGTCGCGTAGCACTTGTTGCATCCTATTTCGATAGTCAGGAATTTTCCGTTTCCAGTCGTGAATTCAACACGATAACCGGCTCCTACAAAGGAAAACGGATCACCGTTTTATCCACCGGAATCGGCACAGACAACATCGACATTGTAGTAAATGAATTGGATGCACTCGCAAATATTGATTTGACCACACGTACCGAAAAATCTGAATTCCACCAATTAAACCTGATCAGAATCGGTACTTCCGGAGGTATGCAGCCTGAAATTCCGCTGGGAAGCTTTTTGATCTCTGAAAAATCTATCGGATTTGACGGAATGCTAAATTTCTATGCCGGCCGGGATGAGGTATGTGATTTAGAATTTGAGGAAGAGTTGAAAAAACAGCTGCAGTGGAACCCACAGTTTTGCGCACCTTATGTTGTTGATTCTGATGCAGGATTGGTGAATCAAATTGGTCAGGACGACATGCTGAGAGGTGTAACAATTTCTGCCAACGGATTTTATGGACCACAGGGCAGAGTGTTACGCATCGACCTGGCAGAACCTGAATTGAATGATCGGATCGAAAATTTCAGATATAAGCATTATAAAATCACCAACTACGAGATGGAAGGATCAGCCATAGCCGGACTTGCACGCCTGATGGGACACCGCGCCATGACTGTCTGCTGCATCATTGCCAACCGCCGCATAGAAGCCGCCAATACCGATTATAAACCGTACGTAGAAAGATTGATTCAGACTGTACTGGAGAGAATTTGAAAATGCCTGCCCCTAACCCCCTGAAGGGGAAATTTAAAGAAAAAAATAACAATATGAATGACCCTGGAAATACATACCAGCCAAAACTTCCCCTTCAGGGGACTGGGGGGCAAATTTCAACCATTTGCGCCATCTCTACTCCTCCGGGTTCGGGTGGAATAGCCGTTATCCGTGTTTCGGGCGACAAGGCGTTTGAGATTTCCGACAAAATTTTCGCGGGAGTGAAATCCGGTGAAAAACTTGCTGATAAGGCCGGCTACACCGTTCATTTTGGGAATATTACGGATAAAAAAGGACAGATTGTGGATGAGGTATTGGCAACGGTTTTCCGTGCTCCCAACTCATTCACAGGCGAAGATGTGGTGGAATTTTCGTGCCACGGCTCACTTTATATTCAAAAGCGGATTCTGGAATTGCTCATAAAAAATGGCGGAATACTTGCCAAGCCCGGTGAATTTACCATGCGTGCTTTCCACAATGGAAAAATTGACCTTTCACAGGCTGAAGCCGTAGCAGACCTGATTGCATCTACTACTGAAGCAACTCACAGAATGGCCTTGAACCAGATGAGGGGCGGTTTTTCCGAGGAATTAAACAAACTACGTCAGAGACTGCTTGATTTTACTTCGCTGGTGGAGTTAGAGCTCGATTTCACCGAAGAAGATGTGGAATTTGCAGACCGGAAGCAATTGCAAAATCTGGCGGTAGAAATTGAAGAGAAAATCTCATCACTTGCTAAATCATTCCGAGTAGGAAATGTGCTGAAAAACGGCATTCCCGTGGCTTTGGTGGGCGAAACTAATGTAGGAAAATCCACATTGCTCAACCTCCTCCTCAACGAAGACAGAGCCATCGTGTCCGATATTCACGGTACTACCCGCGACTCCATAGAAGATGTGGTTGATATTGACGGCATCACTTTCCGTTTTATTGATACTGCCGGCATTCGAAATACGGACGACACTATTGAAAATATGGGAATAGAACGGACGTACCAAAAAATTGAGCAGTCAGATATCGTGCTTTGGCTGATTGACTGCACTCAAGTGAGCGAACATATTGAATGGCTCACCGAAAGGATTTCGAAGCGTGCAAAAGGGAAAAAAGTAATACTGGTATTCAATAAAATAGATAAATTAGCCGATGAAGAAAAAGAGGTAATCGCACAGATTTTTGAGCAGTTTGAAGGCGACAGAATTTACATCTCTGCCAAAAAGAAAATCAACACCGATAACTTGAAAAAAGCCCTTGTAAGTGCTTCGCAGGTAAAATCCATCCAGTCAGGCGACGTAATTGTGAACAACATCCGCCACTACGAAGCGCTGAAACAAGCCAATAGCGCCATTCGGCGAGTAATCAACGGACTGAACAACGGAATTTCCGGCGATTTTTTAAGCCAGGACATCCGCGAATGCATGTACCACTTAGGCGAAATAACCGGCCAAATCAGCAACGACGAGATACTTGGAAATATTTTCTCAAAGTTTTGCATAGGAAAGTAATTCGCTATATATCTGCATTTTAAATAGCCAACAATAAGCACAACCCGTTAAGTTTTAGCGGGTTTGTTGTTTTTAAAAATAATACATATTGGAACAAAATAACACCATTACTACTAAAAGTTTAGAGGAAATCCGTGTAAAACAACAACGCCAACTGCACGATAAAAAGCGTGCAAAACGTGATTATGCCGTTCAATATACCCGCAAGGAATTTGCACCTTATGTTGCAGATGAAGATTTGGAACGGCTTTGCCGATATGTAGAACTGTATGCCGACCAACTTCTGCCGACTAATATTCAGCCCATCAGAGTGAAAACCTTAACGACATTAGACCTTTACCTCTTCGGCTGGAATATCTGGAAATACCTGAATGTGAGCAATCAGCAAGATATCGCCATTTTCTTGAAAAACATCTTTGCTCATAACTTAAAAGACGTGGAACCGGACAGCATCAAAAGTCATTTGAAGGATGAGCCGAAGAAAGGTGTGATTTTGGTGTGGGAGGGGTGAGGGAGAGGAATGAAAAACGGTTTGGCGCTTGGCGCAGTGGCGGATTTCGGAGCACAAAACTGTCAATACACCACAAAAGTTGATGCGAGGTAGAATGTTCAATTAACCACGTCACCCGCCATTGAGCCAAACGCCTGTTACCACCAGTGCTTCCTTGTCTGCCGTG
>CAZIRA010000122.1:0-7443 GCA_964541615.1 uncultured Paludibacter sp. | reverse complement strand
ATTTACGAGGCTGGGTATATTTGCCTGTTTCGTAATAAAATTATAAATTTGCCACTGATTTTTTTTTAAGTTGGTGTGATATTTTAAGTAGTAAACACTTTCAGATAATTCTTTAAACTGACTTTTCCGAAATGAATTTCAAATTCTTTGCTCTAATTCTGATATTTTCCAACCTGTTTCTTGTTAAGGCGCAGCAGTTGAATATAAAAATTGATGAACAAAATGCGCGATTGAATGAAAGTATCCATCCCAACGCAACTGCATCTATTGAAAATTTGCCCGTTCTGCCAGCAATACTCAATACCGAGGCATCAGTCGTTGAAGAAATTACTGAAAATACATTGTCTAATGGGTTAATAACCAGCACGGATGTTCCTTTTTACAGAGAGTTTGAAAAAGTCGCGGCTAATAACAAATCAAACTACATCCATTCCGAAACAAATACTGTTTTTCCACATTTGATTGAAGATTTCGAGCGATTTCAGCTAATTTCTTCCGTTAATCAACCGGGAAAAGTGGACGTAATTTACAAATCCAGGAAAAATAAATCGACCTTTACGATTACTCTTTCTCCCGGCGGTGAAGCTGTAGAGGGACGTTTGAGAAATGTATATTTAGCAGGTATCAAACAACTTTCAAAAGAACAAGGTAAAAACTTTCTTCCCAAACCTGCTTTTCTGAAATTCAACGGTTCAAGGTACACCTGCAATGGAGTGCAAGGAGTGTATATTAACGGTGAAAAATCATTCTCGCAGTTTAATGCATTCGAATGCGGTAGCTGGATTCTTGGAGTAAAAATCAGCATGGAAGAGGTGGTAGAAGCTGATTTCAATCGATTCAAAGAGGATTTGATTCGTTATTTCAATCCGCCGCGTCTGACAGCTTTGAAACCTATGAACTTAAAACCCAACGTTGATTTTGTGAGTGAAGCGCTGAAAGATACGGTTATCACAGGTGCCCTGTTTGGATCTGCATTCAAAAAAATAAATTGGGCAGAGAAAAATGTGAGCGTCAGGGAAAGATATTCCGGATTTCCCGATATTTACCTAAATATGCATATTGAGGCATTGAATGAATACCTGAAAATCATTGGCAGAAAACCAAACCGCTCCAAAGTTCCTGAAAATGCGCGCTTTTATGCTGATTTGAAAACGATAAGTGATGCTGGATTTTTAGCTGAATTTATTGTAGAGTCGTACGAATATGTGATGATTATTCCTTCCACGGTCAATTTGAACCTAAACGGCTACAACCATTGGAAAATGGAGCGCCAGCTGGATGTTGATTTGCTGAAAAAACGGTATAAAATCAATTACCGAGCATTACCTTATTGATTGATATTCAAGACTTTTTTTAATTTTTTGAAGAGAATAAATTTTTTTCTGCTTCAAAATTGTAGATTTTTTGATACTCCTATTCAACCACTCAACCACTTTACCATTTAACCAATCCATCAAAACGACTGCATATCTACTAATTTTTTATAGTAACCGTCGAGCTTGATGAGTTCATCGTGTTTTCCGCTTTCCACAATTCTTCCTTCGTGTAGCACGCATATCAGATCAGCTCTTTTGATAGTTGATAATCGGTGCGCTACAACCAACGTAGTGCGGTTTTTCATCAAATTATCCAAGGCTTCCTGCACCATGTATTCCGATTCGGTGTCGAGAGCGGAAGTAGCTTCATCCAGAATCAAAATCGGCGGATTTTTCAACACCGCCCGAGCAATGCTTATGCGCTGACGCTGACCACCCGAAAGTTTGCTTCCACGGTCGCCAATGGTGGTTTCGTATCCGTTTTCAGTAGCAATAATGAATTCGTGTGCGTTTGCAATTTTTGCTGCTTGCATCACCTCTTCTTTGGTTGCATTTTCCACTCCGAAAGCAATATTATTGAAAAAAGTATCGTTGAAAAGAATGGCTTCCTGGTTTACATTGCCCATGAAAGCGCGGAGATCAGTTTTTGTGAAGTTTTTAATATTGGTTTCATTAAACAAAATTTCACCTTCCACTGGATCATAGAAACGCGGCAGCAAATCTACCAAGGTCGATTTTCCAGAACCTGACTGACCAACAACAGCCACAGTTTTTCCTATTGGAATAGTTAGATTGATGTCCTGTAAAACCCAGTCAGACTGGTACTTAAAGCTGATGTTCCGATATTCGATTTTCTCAACTGTCGCAGGGATTGACAGCGGTGAAGCAGGATCCTCGATGTTGTTTTGTTCATCCAGAATCTTGTCGATCCTATCCATGGACGCCATCCCTTTTCGGATGCTGTAAGTGGCTTTGGAAAGTTCTTTGGATGGTGGAACGATAAGGTAAAATACCACCAGATAATAAATGAATTCGGCTGCGCCGATCGGACTGTTTTCGCTCAGAATCAGAAATCCGCCAAACCAAAGCAGTACTGCAATAACGATTGTTCCGAAAAGTTCGCTGACAGGGTGTGCCAGGTTGTATTTCCGATGAATTCTGTGGAAAGTCTTGCGGATTTTATTATTCAGCAAAGTAAATCTTTCGGTCAATTTATTCTCGGCATTAAACGCCTTAATCACACGCAAACCGCCCAGCGTTTCATCAATTTGCGACAGCATTTCACCAGTTTGTTCCTGCCCGAGTTGAGACCTTTTTTTCAACGATTTTCCTATTATTCCAATCAACCAAACGCTGATTGGCAATAGCACAAGTACAAAAATGGTTAGTTTCCAGCTCATCACAAACATGACTGTGAGATAAATAACGATCATCAACGGATTTTTCAGCACCATATCCAGCGAGCTGATAATGGACGCTTCCACCTCTACCACATCGTTTGTCATGCGCGACATGATGTCGCCTTTCCTTTCGTCAGAAAAGAATCCGATTGGAAGCGAAATAATTTTCCGGTACATCTGGTTGCGGAGATCACGAAGCACGCCGGTGCGGATTGGAATCACGAAATAGGAGCCGAGGTAGGAGGTAGCAACTTTCAGAAATGTCATAAAAATGAGGAAAAGACCGATGTAAATCAGTGCCGTACTGGCTCCTTCTTGTGCAATAGTCGTTTCTATCCAGTACGAAATATTGTTGCGAACAGCGTTGTAAATGTTCTCAATTCCGTCCTGCCAAGTCCATGAAATATAAACCGTGTTGGATTTTGTAACACCGAAAAGAATCTGAAGAATCGGGATAATTGCGGCAAAAGAAAAGAGACTGAACAAGGTGGAAAGTAGATTTGCCAGCAAGCTCAGAAAAACATATTTCTTGTAGGGCGGAATAAACCGCTTTATGAGTTGGATGAAATCGAACATAATTTTAAAGCTTGAAACTGGAAGATTGAAGCACGAAGTTGGGTGCAGAAAGCTGAATGTCAGATGTTTATTTGATTTCTAAAATTATTCAGCTTATTTGTTTTACTTCCACTTAATATTTCTGTTTTTCTTTCCAAAAATAAGAATGAAAAGATTGATCAGAGGTAAAAATATATCAAAAATCGGAATTGTCAGATAAAATTTCCTTTCTCCGAGGATTTTTGCCGATTTATTGATCATGTAGAGCTGTAAAATATAGCGTGAAATCAAGAATAATGCCGAAAAACCAACAACAATCCAATTAAAATTCAGAATTCCCAAAACGATCATCGCAATGGACGACAGATAAAAAAGCGCTCGGGAAACTGGCTCAACTACTAAACGGGTTTTACTGCTGTTATTGTATTTGTCTGATACAGAAAGATGCCGCTCTTTCTGTCCGTACCACTGCTTGAATGTTCGCTTCGGCTCCGACCAGGTCACGCTGTCTTTAGAAACTTCAATCCGTGTATTCGTGCTTGTGGCACCGCGGTTTACCAATAAATCATCGTCTCCGGATTTCAGATTCAGCGTTCCGGCAAAACCTTTCATGTTGAAAAAAGTCTCTCTCCGATACGATAAATTCCTGCCTACACCCATGTACGGACGATTTTGTTCCGCCATTCCAAGGTACTGCATCGCCACAAAAAGTGTGTCGAACTTGATCATTTTGTTCAAAAATCCCTTTTTCTGCAAATATCCGCCGTATCCAAGGACAAATTCAGTTCCGGGAGTGTAATTCCGAACCATTTTCGAAATCCAATCTTTTCCTTCAGGCATGCAGTCGGCATCAGTAAGGAGAATCAGATCGTTTTTGGCTGCTTTTATTCCAAGGGTGATTCCCAGTTTTTTGGTGCTGAGATTTGTCGTGCCATCAGGTACAAAAGTAGTTTTTAAGTGCGGATTCGACTTCATCATCAGTGAAATGTAATCATCCGTATTGTCGAAAGACGCATCATTTACAACTATTACTTCGTAGTCAGGATAATCTTGTTCGAGAAAAAACGGAAGGAATTTTCGTAGATTTTCTTCCTCATCTCGCGCACAAATTACAATAGAAACAGGTGTTTTTTCTTCACTGAATGAGAGTTTTTCCTTCCTCTCCTTTTTATTATGACGAATAATTCCCCTGAAATAGCGCAGGTAATAGTAAAGTTGTATCCCGAAAAAAATCAACAGCAATGCCGCCAGCACAAAGTCGAGAAATGAAAAATTGAAAACGTAAAAAGATATATTCATAAACCCCTAACCCCTAAAGGGGGACTACAACAAGTTAGTTTAAATTTGACAAATATTGAATCACAGTACCTTTTTCCCCTTTAAAAAATTGAAAGACGTTATTTTATTCACCTTTAGAGGGTAGGGGCAGTCTTAAATCTCCTCCGAAGTATATCCTTTCGGAAGTTGGCGCAGGTTGTATTGTGAAGCCATTATTTCACCATAAGCACCCGCAGTTCGTATTGCAAAAATATCGCCTCGTTTCGGCTTATTTATAAAATAATCTTTTGCAAAAACATCGGTCGATTCACAGATCGGTCCTACCACATCGTACTCTTCTTCAGGAAGTTCCGAAGTGAGATTTTCAATGCGGTGGTACGCTCCGTACATGGCAGGACGCACCAAATCTGTAAATCCGGCATCCAAAATGGCGAAGTTTTTCTGAACGCCTTCTTTCACATAAAGCACCCGAGTAATCAACGAACCGCACTGAGCAACAACCGAACGTCCCAATTCAAAGTGCAACGTCTGACCTGGCTCTAACTTAACATGCTGGCTGAAAATACGGAAATATGCCTCAAAATCGGGCATCGGGAAATGGTTCGGATGTTCGTAATTCACGCCCAATCCACCGCCGACATTGATATGTTGCAGTGAAATGTTTTTGTCAAGGAAAAATTGCTGGATTTCACTAAGTCTTACGCACAAATCCTGAAAAACTGTCAAGTCGGTGATTTGCGAACCGACATGGAAATGCACTCCCACCACGTGAATATGGTCAAAAGTCGGCAGAAGTTCCACTACTTTGTCCATGTCCTCCATGTTGATACCGAATTTATTTTCATTCAGTCCGGTAGTAATTTTATGGTGGGTATGAGCGTCAATATCAGGGTTAATGCGAAGTGCTACTCGTGCGGTTTTACCTTTAGCTCCGGCAAGTTCATTGATAACTTCCAATTCAGGAATGCTCTCCACATTAAAGCAGAAAATATCATGTCCCAGAGCCAGATTGATTTCCCAATCGGCCTTTCCAACACCGGCGAAAGCAATTTTTGAAGGTTCAATTCCGGCATCGATAGCTGCCTGAACTTCACCGCCGCTCACGCAATCGGCGCCTAGTCCTGCTTTCTTTATTTCAGCCAGAAGTTTCGGATTTACATTGGCTTTCAGTGCATAATGCACCAAAAACGGCACGCCTTCTATTTGTTTGTTGATTTCAGACAGAGTGTCTCTCAGTAAGTCCAAATCGTAATAGTAAAACGGCGTTTGTATTTTTTGGAATTTATTTACCGGATAATTTGCTTTCATATTTTTTAGTCAAAACCGCTTGCAAGGTCTTCGACCGTTGCCAGGGTTAATAATACAGGTTCTTTGAAATTCTCAAACTTAATTCACATTTTCCCCTTTAGGGGTTAGGGGTAAATATTGCCTCGCTCAACGCATTCAGTGTTCTTTTTTTGTCTTTTTGGCTTACTAAAATCGACACGTTGTAGTTACTACCGCCGTAAGATATCATTCGGATTGGAATATCTTTCAATGCAGAAACGATTTTTGCCTGAAAACCAACCTGCTCGTAAGGCATATCACCAACCACGCACACGATAACCATATCTTCGTCAACGGTTACCGTGCCAAATTTTTTCAAATCATTTACGATTTCAGACAATCTGCGGTTGTTATCGATAGTTACCGAAACTCCAACCTCAGAAGTGGTAATCATGTCGATGGAAGTCTGGTGGCTTTCGAAAATCTCAAAAACTTTGCGAAGGAAACCGTGCGCCAAAAGCATTCGACCTGATTTTATTTTTATCGCAGTAATTCCGTCTTTCGCAGCAACTGCTTCAATCACGCCTTTGATGGATTTGTTTGAAATCAGTGTTCCGGGCGCTGTCGGTTCCATTGTGTTTAGCAGACGTACCGGAATATTATTCAATTTTGCAGGAAGAATACAGGTTGGGTGTAAGATTTTTGCACCGAAATAAGCCAACTCAGCCGCCTCTTCAAAATGAAGCATCGGAACTGGTTTTGTGCCTTCCACATAGCGCGGATCGTTGTTGTGCATGCCGTCAATGTCGGTCCAGATTTGGATTTCTTTTGCTTTGATGGCTGCGCCGATGAGCGATGCAGTATAGTCGCTTCCACCGCGTTGAAGGTTGTCGATTTCACCATAGAAATTACGGCAGATATAACCTTGGGTAACGTAAATGTCGGCTTTAGGAGATTCTTTCAGGATTTTTTTCAAATTTTCTGAAATGAAAGCAGTGTCCGGCTCAGCATTTTTGTCGATACGCATAAATTCCAATGCAGGAATCAATACACTGCTAATACCTTGTTCTTCCAAATAGAACTGAAACATATTGGTAGAAAGCAGTTCGCCTTGTGCTAAAATAGCTTTTTCCTCAAAAATTGTAAAGACGCTTTTTGAGAATGAGCGGAGATATTCGAAAATATTATGAATGATTTCCTGTGCTTTAATGGCGTACTTATCCGTTGCATAAAGCTCTTGAATTACATCTACGTATTTGTGTTCCAATAAATTAATCTTTTCAAGCGCACCCGATGCATTGTTCTTGTAAAAATAATCGGCAATTTCCACCAGACTGTTTGTAGTGCCCGACATGGCAGAAAGTACAACGATTTTTTGTTCCCCGTTATTGATTAATTTAGCTACATCTTTGATGCGTGCAGACGTTCCCATTGACGTTCCGCCGAATTTTAATACTTTCATTTTTGGTAAAAATTTTATTAAAATAAATGATTTGCAAAAGTAACACTTTTTTTGCGAATATTTTGGGGTTTGAAGTTTCCAATATTTGAGTTAATTTTGCAAAAACTTACTAAAACAAAAAGGAAGCCCATTTCTGAACTTCCTTTGCTTTGGGTGGATGACCGGG
>CAZIRA010000121.1:0-7549 GCA_964541615.1 uncultured Paludibacter sp. | reverse complement strand
TTAAATCATACGGGTTAAATGCCCAGTTTCTTACGTAAGTCTTTCGGTACTGCATCTTTGTGAACCACTATGTTGATGGTTTTTTCCATCACAAAGGGTTTACTTACATACCAGATTCCCTTGTATTTGCTGTCTTCGCCCCACGAGTTTTTCACCATGTAATACCGGTCTCCGTTTTGATCTTTCGCAATGCCGTAAACGAGCATTCCGTGGTCGTCGGTGGTTTGGTAGTTATCAAAACCAAGCTGACGGCTTTCCTGTGTCACCTGTTGTTCCTTTACCGGTCCGTTGATGGTGAACTTTCCGCCCGGGGTCTGAGTGCCCAGCCATTTTGCCTGATCGGTGCCCACCAGATTTTCCGGTTTTGTTTCGGGCAAAAGGCCAACGCCGTTACGGGTAAATCCACGTTCGCTAACATCTGCTCCCCAGGCAACAGTAAAGCCGTTTTCAACTGCAAAATCGAAAATGCGGATAAACTCATCGAGCGGCAGGTTGAATGACTCGGCCCAGCGCCAGTTGTCGGGAATTTCAATGGCAAATTTCGAATAAAACGGGTGGTGTGTGAACGAGGTGACCGACACATAATCGTCCGTATTCAATCCAAGTGATTGAGCGTAACTCAGGGGATTGTATGTTTTTCCATTTAGGGTAAATTCCGAAGGTGTTTTACCCAGATAGGCATCGATAATACCCTGGAAAGCAGGTTTCCAGGCTGAGGAAAGTGTCCGGTTCGGATTTTTGACCACCGTTTTTACCAAACCGGAAGCGATTTCTTCCAGCTCTCCGTGGTTGTGCCGGTCGGTTCCATACTGTAGGCCGGTCATTTCATGTTCGGGCACAATGCCGTAGTTTTTCAGCACGTAAATCACATCGTAGAACGAACCTCCCTGAGCGAAGTTGATGGTGCCGTTGGTGCGGACGTATTTGTCGGCCTTATCGGTATAGGAATGGCTCACAACGAACATTTCGGATAAATCCGTATTGCCTTTACCCATGCGGAGCAGTTCCGATTCGAAAAAAGCCAAACCCGAAAACGACCAGCAGGTGCCGGTGCTTGCCTGGTTTTTTATGGGAGTAATTTTATTTTCCTTTACGGTAGTGAATGCGAAGGTATCTTTCGGAAGCGTAGTCTGTGCGAATGATACATGTACGATAAAAATCGAAATTAGGGTGAAAAAAGTTTTTCGCATACAATTGATGAATTTATTTGATGAATTGAAAAGAGACATTGCACCCGAAAACCTGAATCTCCAGTATGCAACGTCCCTGTTGTTAAATCTTTTTGGTAACGTCTGTTTTATTTCTTCGGAATATCAGCCAGCACAGCTTTCAGATAATCCCAGAATTTCTGTACGGTTTCGATGTTTACCTTTTCATCCGGAGAGTGCGGGAAACGGATGGTAGGTCCGAAGGAAATCATATCCATTTCCGGATAATTCGTTCCAAGAATACCACATTCCAATCCTGCATGAATAATCAGAATTTTTGGAGTTTTGCCAAAATCTCTTTCGTAAACTTTGATCATTTCTTTCAAAATGGGCGATTCCAGATTAGGTTTCCAACCCGGATAAGCTCCGGAGAATTCCACTTTTCCGCCTGCGAGAGAGAATACACTTTCAATCGCTGAACCAAGTTCTTCTTTACGGCTTTCAACTGAGCTTCGGATCAGGCATTTCACCTCAATTCCTTTCCCGTCAGATCTTACGATTGCCAAGTTGTTGGAAGTTTCTACCACATCCGGCACTTCGGGAATAAAGCGGTAAACACCATTAGGACAAGCTGTAACGGCATTGATCAAATCGTCCTGCACCTCTTCCGGCATCAGGCCGCTGATCCGTTCTGTTTTTTCGGCTTTGAAGCTGATGCTTTCTTCCACCCCTTTGAATTCTTCAATGAATAGTGCTTCATATTCAGCAACAAGTTCCATCAAATCATCTTCGTTTCCTTTTGGAACGGTAATTACTGAGAATGCTTCGCGCGGAATGGCGTTGCGTAGATTTCCTCCTTCAATACAGCTCATTCTGGCTTCTACTTCCGCAACAGCCGATTTCAGGAAGCGGAAAATTAATTTATTGGCATTAGCACGTTGCAAATGAATGTCTACACCTGAGTGTCCACCTTTAAGCCCGGTAAGTGAAAGCATAAAAGCAACATCATCGGCCGGAACCTCCTCTTCTTTGTAACGGAATGAGATATTAGCATCCAAACCACCGGCACAACCTACATACAATTCGCCTTCGTCTTCGGAGTCCATATTAATAAGAATATCGCCTTTCAGGAAATTTGGCTGCAGGCCGAATGCTCCGTCCATGCCGGTTTCTTCATCCACTGTGATAAACATTTCCACTGCCGGATGAGGGATATCTGTCGATTGAAGAACTGCCATTGCGGCAGCCACACCAATCCCATTGTCGGCACCAAGCGTGGTATTATTTGCGCGCACCCATTCGCCTTCAATGATTGTTTGAATCGGATCTTTTGCAAAATCGTGATCCACGTTGCTGTTTTTCTGAGGCACCATGTCCATGTGCGACTGCAAAACCACTCCTTTGCGGTCTTCCATACCTGGTGTGGCTGGTTTGCGAACAAGCACATTCCCTATTTCATCCTGCAGCGTTTCCAATCCCAGCGATTTTCCAAATTCAACCAAAAATTTTCCTATTTCTTCTTTTTTTCCCGACGGACGCGGTATCTGCGTCAAACTGTAAAAATTGTTCCAAAGTACTTTTGGCTCTAAATTACGAATGTCTTTCATATAGTTATTTATGTAGTTTTTTCCGAAAACAATTCAATTATAAGTTGTTTTCGGGAGTTATTAAAAATATTTTTTTATCCAATATTCAATTTGTCTTTTCTTATTCATCAGACTACTCTCTAATTGCTTTTTGAGATTGTATTCTACAAATATCACAATTAATTCTCAAATAACCGATAAAAAAAAGATAATTTTTGTGAAAACACAAGATAAACAAAAGACTTGACGGATAAATGATGATTTTTTTATTTTTGTTGAATAAAATTGGTAAATTTGCATCAAAATTTAAAAATCAATAATTGACCATAAGTTATGACACAAGCTTTCAAATTTGTAACTGCCGAAGAAGCTGCATCTCACATCAACAACGGTGATGTGGTGGGATTCAGCGGCTTTACCGCAGCGGGTAGTCCAAAAGTAGTTCCAACTGCTCTGGCCAAACGTGCAGAAGAGTTTCACCAACAGGGAAAAGAGTTCAAAATCGGAATGTTCACCGGCGCTTCTACCGGCGACTCGCTTGATGGCGCCCTGGCGCGTGCTAATGCTATCAGCTACCGCTCGCCTTACCAGTCAAACAAAGACATGCGTAAAGCTCTGAACAGCGGTGAAATTGAATACTACGATCTTCATCTCTCTGCATTGGCACTGAGTCTCCGATACGGATTTGTAAGAAAACCAAAATATGCGATTATAGAGATATGTGATTTGAAAGAAAACGGAGAAGTGGTGCTTACTACAGGCGTTGGAATCTCTCCTACCATTTCCCGCATAGCTGATTATGTGATTTTGGAATATAACCGTTTCCACCCGAAAGAACTAGCGGGATTCCACGATATATATGAAGCGGCTAATCCTCCTCACCGACGTGAAATTCCTATCTATAATGCTTCGGACAGAATCGGAACGACTACGCTGAAAATTGATCCTGAAAAAATTCTCTGTGTGGTTGAAACAAACCATGCCGACGAAGTGGGAGGATTTACACCGGTGGATGAGGTAACTGCCAAAATTGGTGAGAACGTGGCAAATTTCCTGGCTTCTGAATTGAAATTGAATAAAATTCCACAAGAATTCGTTCCATTGCAGTCAGGCGTAGGAAACATCGCTAATGCACTGCTGGCTTCACTTGGCGACCATCCCGGAATTCCTGCTTTTGAAATGTACACCGAAGTAATTCAGGATTCTGTAATAAAACTGATGCGTCAGGGCCGCGTGAAATTTGCCAGTGGATGTTCGCTTACTGTGTCAACAGAAGTTTTAAATGAAATTTATTCGGATCTGGATTTCTTCCGCGATAAGATTGTACTCCGTCCGCAGGAAATATCCAACAGTCCTGAAATTGCGCGCCGCCTGGGACTTATTTCTATTAATACTGCCCTGGAAGCCGATATATTCGGTAATGTAAACAGTACACACGTGCTTGGAAACAAAATGATGAACGGAATCGGCGGTTCGGGCGACTTTACCCGCAACTCGTATTTCTCGATTTTCACCACGCCATCTACTGCAAAAGGTGGAAAAATCAGTGCCATTGTTCCTATGGTATCGCACAACGACCAGTCTGAGCACTCCGTCAAGGTGTTGATTACCGAACACGGTGTAGCTGATTTACGCGGATTCTCTCCCCGTCAGCGTGCCGAACTGATTATCGAGAATTGCGCAGCACCGGAATACAGACCGATGCTCCACGATTACCTGAAACTTTGCACACCAGGCCACACTCCAATCAACCTCGGAGCCTGCTTCGGCATGCATCGCCAATTTGCCAAAACAGGCAATATGCTCGATACAAAGTGGGAAGATTATGCAGATTAGTGACCCCTAACCCCTAAAGGGGAACTTGGGAAGTGGTTTTTTAGGAAAAAAAAATAAAATTTGACAAACCCCTGTAAAGTGAACTTTGCAGGGGTTTTGTTGTCAAGAGAATTTGTATTCCCCTTTAGGGGTTAGGGGCTGTGTTTTCTCAGCTATTCTCATCAATCATCCGTTGGATGTCATTTCTGTGACCATATACTACTATGATGTCGTCTTGATGGAGGATGCTTTCGGCGGTGATGATGTCGCCGGCTTTCATGATCGTCGTTGGTGCACCGAGCTTATTCTTCACGTTTTCCTGTTTCAGTTTTGTCAGGACGATGATGTTGTATTTTTTATTAAACTCTATTTCCTTCACGCTCTTACCAACCAATTTCCCGGGGACACGCACTTCGGCGATATTGTGATTCTGAGCAACTTCAAACAGATCAAGATAGGCTGTGGTGGATAGTTTCAACGCCCAGCGGTCGGCAGTTTCATATTCCGGACGGACTATTTCTGTAATTCCCATTGCCTCCAGTATATTTTCGTGCAAATGATTTACTGATCGGCTGATGATGCGTTTCACATTCATTTTTTTCAGGAGCGCCGTCGTCATCAGGTTTTCACCTTCATCAGAACCGATGCACACCACTGCTGCATCTGCATTTTCGAGAGGCAGATTTTTAATTGCCAGCGGATCTTTACTGTTCAGGCATACAGCGTGCGTCACCCCGTCTTTTACCAGCTCGACTAACCGCATGTTGCTGTCAACCGCAACGACCTGATGCCCGATATGTGTCAATTTCTCAGCCAATGCCGATCCGAAATGACCTAAACCAATAATTATAAATTTCATAATTGTAATTATTTATGTGCTATGCGCGATACTTCTTTATGATAAAGTCTCTGACGATAAATAGAGATAATGTGCTTCGCACGATATTAACTTCGTGCTTTCATCTCCCGGCTACTCCTAATTTATTAATATATCTTCTTTTGGATAACGGAAATACATTCCTGAAGCTTTTTTGAAAAATGCCGTGAGAAAAGTCAGCATAGTAACGCGTCCCAAAAACATCGTTATTACGAGAATGATTTTACTGGAATCACTTAGAAATGGCGTAATTCCTCGAGTCAAACCTACTGTGCCGTATGCAGAAACAACTTCGTAAACGACATTCAGCAATCCCGCTTCCGGCTCAATTATAATAATTGCGAATGATGAAATCCCAATTATTACAAATGAAAGCATGATGATTGCAAAAGCCCTGTCCATCGACAACCGGCTTATTTCTCTACCAAAGATATTAGTCCGTTTTCCCCGAATCAAATTGACAATATTCGCCGCTGCCAATGCAAAAGTACTGGTTTTTATACCACCACCCGTGGATGCTGGCGAAGCTCCAATCCACATTAAAAGCACAGTCATCAGCGTAGTCGGTAAGAGCATCTCAGCGATATTCACCTGATTAAAACCTGCAGTACGTGGCGTAACTGAGCCGAAAAACGAGGTTGCTATTTTTCCAAAAAGTGTCTTATGTTCAGCCAGGGTATTGTTGTATTCAAGAAGAAAGAAAAACATTGTTCCAAGTACAAGCAAAGAAACAGTCGTGGTAAGGACAATCTTGGAATTCAGGTTGATGATCCAGGTTTTATAGGTGTCTGTTCTTTTCAGGTATAATTTCTTGAAAATGCTTTTGATTTTGTATCTGAAAAATTGAAGCGAATTGAAAATTATCGGAAATCCCAACCCTCCAAATACGATCAAAAATGCTACCGCAAGTACAATCGGGTAATTGTAACGGAAGGTTGGCTCATAAAGATTATTGCTCAGTGTAGAAAATCCGGCGTTGCAAAATGCAGAAACTCCGTGGAAAACAGAGAAGAAAATGCGTTCGCCCAATTCAGGAATTACGTTTTTGTCAATATTAAAAAATATATACGCAGCGCCAACAGATTCAATTCCGAATGTTACCAGAATAATGTTACGCAGCGTTCGGAAAGCATCGTTGAATTTGTCCACAGCAGTAGTTTCTGAAATAAAAACCTGACTTTCAAGCGATGCCTGCCCGGAGAAAAATCGGCTGAAATAGTTGGCAAACGTCATGATTCCAAGCCCTCCAACCTGAATGAGCAGCAGGATAACCACTTGCCCGAATCTGGTAAAAAAAGTTCCCGTATCCTGCACCGAAAGCCCGGTTACACACACTGCACTGGTGGAGGTAAAGAGTGCGTCTACGTAGGTAAGATTACCGTTTGTGGTTGCATTAGGGAGCATAAGCAGAAAACTTCCGATAAAAATAGTCACCATAAAACTGACGATGAATATCATCGCCGGATTAAATGATTTGTAGCGGATTCGGAAGTTGATATTGTAAATCTCGCGGAAAAAAACGATGAAAAGTCCTGTATAAGTCCATGGATTGTGCCATTCCAGTAATGAACGGCTTTTTATAAAAATATAAAAATTCAGAATAAGCGTAATAATCAAAACAAAGATAAAAATATAGTCGAGTATCAGGCCTTTTGTTCCGTATGTATTTGTTTTGGATACAATACGGAGTAATATGGAAAGAAATCCGATCAGGATAGTAAGCCCGAAGAAGAGGAAAACGACTTTTTCCCACGTCCGATCGTAGGCGAAACCCAGTTCGAAAATCGCCAGAAAAAAAGCGATAACAGCAATAGTGAAAGTTGCTTTGCCGGCTATTTTCAGCGTTTTCTTAATCGATAACTTGTTTTGCATTTTGAAGATAGATTTCGACTGCAAAGTTATGTTGTTTTTGACCGGATTATTCTCGATAGTGAATATTTTTTTATCAGTTTCGTTATTTTTCTTTGCAATGAAGAATAATGTTTTTCAGAGGTTGGAAATTTTTGTATCTTTGCAACCGCAATTATCGGTAAGGCCTCGTAGTTCAGCTGTATAGAACGTCAGATTCCGGTTCTGAAGGTCGTGGGTTAGAATCCCGCCGGGGTCACTTTTAGAAAGGCTAT
>CAZIRA010000120.1:0-7703 GCA_964541615.1 uncultured Paludibacter sp. | reverse complement strand
TTTGATGCAAAAGCAGATCCGCAAATGAGCAGTATCAGAAATGTCTTTTTAAAAAACGGCTTGAATTGAATTGTTGTCATGTTTTTTGAATTATAAAGTGATTATTTTTTGATAATAAAAAGTATGTCAAAAGTAACCTGCAATTGAAGCTTCATCAATACCCTGCAAAGGGTATATTTTAAAATAAAAAAAAGAATTCCTAAATTGTAGAAATTCTTTTTTCAGTACTAATAAGTGCGGGAAGCTATGCCAAAGGTATCTCAAATTTCAGCGTAGTTCCTTTACCTTCAGCCGAATCGATGTCGAATTTTCCTTTTAAAAATTTAATCCGCACAAGAATGTTCTCTAACCCCATTCCGGGTTTGTTTTTCATTACCTTTTCCTTGTCGAAACCCACTCCGTTGTCAGCAATAATGGCATTCAACGAATACTGGTCCTGAAACAAGGAGATGTGCAGTTTATTGGCTTTGGAGTGTTTGATTACGTTGTTTATACTTTCCTGAAAAATCCGGTACAACACCATTTGGATATCCTGATTGATATCTTCTTTAAGGTTGTCGGTGGTTAGGCTTATTTTCAACGAATTGCTGTCTATTTTTTCAATCAGAGTTTTCAATGCTTCGCCCAATCCGCTTCGCATTAGTGCGTTAGGAATCATTTCGTGCGATACGCTGCGCACTTCTTTGATAGATTCATCCAGAAGATTCAGTGTGCGGTTATAGGTGTTTGCCGATTTTTCATCGTTTTCCAATTTATCCTGCATCGACTGCAAATTCATTTTCACCACGCTCAAAAACTGCCCCAGACTATCGTGTAGTGTAGTTGCCATTCTCTTCCGCTCGTTCTCTTCGGCGTGAATCACGGCTTTGGCCGCCATGTCCTGTTGCTCGAGAATCAGTTCTTGCATTTTCAGTTTCTGTCGCTGCCTGATAACTCTGTAGCGGGCCAGGACAAAGCCGGATAGAAGTAGGGCAAGCGCTCCTAACACAATCAACCATGTATTTCTCGTAGCTATAACAGCTTTTTGTTCAGCTATTTGCTTGTCTTTTTCTGCTGTGCGGTATTTAGTTTCCAGCTCATTGATAGTATTGGTGGCTTCGAGGGTGGAAATGCTGTCTTTTATCAGGTACGATTCTTCGAGTAATTCGTATGCTTTTTCATACCTTCCCGTTCGTTTGAAAAGTTCCGATTTGTTCATCAGCGCAGCCTGCAAAGTGGGTTTAAAGTTATGCTCTTTCGAAAGCGCTAAACTTTCATCGAGAATTTCTTCGGCCTTTTCGTATTGCTTGGTTACAATATAGAGTTCGCTACGCGTAATGCAGCTTACGATATAATTGTAAATATCGCCCGAGTTTTTGAGTGCTTCAGACGCTTTATCGAGATAAAATGCTGCCTGCGGATAATTCTCCATTTTCATGTAAGCATTACCGATGTTTGAGGCGGCACTGCCGTAAACATCCTCCGAAATTTCTGTTTTAGCCCGTAAGGTTTCCACTTCTTTGGCATATTCTATGGCTTTTTCGAAATCGTTTTTGTAAAAATACGTGCTCGAAAGATTGACCAGAATCTGACTCAGCGACTTAAAATTTCCTATTTTCTCCGAAAGCTCTTTACCCTGAAGCGAATATTCAATGGATTTGTCGTACAGTTTCAAGTGATTATATGTGTTGCCGATATTCAGGTATGAGTTACACATGTTTACCGGTGAATCAGCTTTCCGATACGCTTCCAAGCCGCGCAAAAGATTTTCCATGGCATCTTCATACATTCCTTTGAAAACCTGTGTATTTCCCAGATTGTTGTATAAATGCCCGATCAGCAACTCGTCATTCGCCTTCTTTGCATACACCAAACCGCTGTCGGTTAGTTGCTCCAACTGCTTTAGGTTGTATTTGTCTTTTTTGATAAAAAAGATATTCTGATAGCCCCGGGCCGTGGAGCGATATTCTTTGTAGCGGATCGACTGTTTGACAGCCAGCCGGTAATATCGTTCGGCTTCCGAAAAATTGCCGTATTGCTCATAGAAAAACCCGATTTGATTGAGGTTGACGGGTTCTTCCTTTCGGATGGACTTTTTCCTGGAAATTTCAAGAGCGCTTGTCAACGCGTTGATTGCTTTTACGGAGTCTGTGGGCGCATAAATTCTTGCTAATTGACGCAGAGATTTGATAACTACAGTATCGGGTGTGGATTTCTGATTGATCAGATTTTGAATACTGTCAATATCCTGCCCTAAGGCGGTGATCGAACCTGCCAATGCGATAACACAAATGACGGTAAGATGTATTCGATGTTTCATACAATAATATTTTTTCAAATATATTTACTTTCTTTGAAATAAAATAGAAGATGATGATTTTTCTCGGAAGTTATTTTTTTGTTTTTATCAAAAAAGACAGTCTTTGTGAGAAACACAGACTTAATATGTAAATTCGGCCGGACTTCACAGCCCGACCGAATTACCTTGAACTAAAATTGAGAACAAAATGTTTTCATGAAAAAATCAAAAATTATGGAAAACTAATAAGATTCGGCTAAAATGTAATGTTGTGCTTTTTCCTTTCAGGCTTCACAATTGATCATTCTTCGAGTATTTTCAGCTGTTATTCATCAATTTTCAATCTTGAAACAAGCAATTTATCTGATTTTTCTGTTTCACTGAAAAAATATAGATAATCACCTATTCTCACCATATTGTACCTGTCAAGGAGGTAAAATTTGTTTTTTTCGTCATCGCCCAGCGTTTTGAATTCCGAGGAAGTTCCGCTCGTAAGGTCAATCTGCCCGTACTGGATGCTGTAAAGTGGTGTATAAGTAGTGGTGGTGGTTGTAGAATTCCAGCCCGTATAACTGTCGCGGTCTTTATCAATCGCTTTGACCATCTTCATGACCCAATTCACGGATTTCCCATCTTTACTTTCAATTACGTAACTCCCTGCAGGAAAATTATCGGCAGTCATGGGCGATTTATTCATAAATCCTTTCTTGTTTTTTTGGTCGAGCGCTACGGTATAGTTGCGCACAAGCTTCCCATCTTTAGAGAACTGTAAGAGGTACATTCCCTCATATACTTTGGTGTAAGCAGGACCCGATGTGGAAGTGGAAACTCCGGCAATTGCTCCGAGCAATTTATTTCCGCCACCGCCGGCTTTGGTATCTTTATAATCTTGAAGCGCCAACATCATGGTGCCATCGGAGAGTATTTGGAAATTATCCGTAATGAATTTTTTACCGTCGAAAGAAAGCGGTTTTTTCATGTCAGGTCCGGCCACAGCTTTGTCGTTCAAATCTTTCATCGGAGTAGCGTTGATCATTTCCACCGCACCGTTTGCTATTCTCGCAACAATAAAATCGGTGTACTTTTTAGCGTCCAGCAGTTCGTCAATATCCGATTGGGATTGTATCATTTCTTCCTTACCCGAAATCAGTCCTATAATTTTTTTTCCGCCACCCAGTATGCTCGAGTTCATGTCTGTTTGCGTGCTTTCCACTTCATCGGCATCCATGCTTGTAGCCGAAACAGTGGTTCCGAGCAACTGGAATGCCGATTTCCCGTCTTTGGCAATGGCCGGGCCATAAAGACTGACAGAATTACCATTGCTGTAAGCGTTCAGAATTCTGAATCCGCTTGCAGGTGAAGGGATGGTGATGTTCTCTTTCACCTCGCCTTTGGGGGATATCCGCAAATAAGCCAGGTTGTTGGTAGAGCCTGCATTTGGTGCCAAAACAAGAATCCAGTCACGAGGCATTTCGTCGTTGGAGATATCACCGCTATACTCGTCCATCAGGGGTTTTGAAAACAACGGGGTCATGTAGCCCGGATATTTAATATTCTGCAACACATCGACTTTTCCATCGTAATTTACCCGGATAAAATCATAATTTCCTTCGCCTTTGCTGTTATTTTTCCCCGGATCGTAAGCCAACGCGTAGATGCAACTGTCTTGCGCCACCTCGTATGCACCGCAAAACCGGTATTGTTCGCCATCGGCATTTAGTAGTTTTTGATTATCGAGCAACTTGATTTTCTGAACGTATCTTCCGGCCCACCAATTCCATCGTGAGAGAATTTGTCGTTTTTTATACGTCATTTTTCCTGCCAGATTAGCACTTACAGCTACATTTTGCCCGATAACTTCATCGCCTTTGTATTTGAAATTTTTATATTTCTTCTGCGCGCTTTTTAGCTCCATTTCATCCTTTTTAGTACCAAGCAGATTACACTCACTGTCGAACGACATGATATCTACATTCACTTTATCTTTACCGGATTTCAGGAAGTAAACCAAATCAAAATTTCCGTTTTCCTTCACATCTATATTACCCAGATAGCCTACATTTACTTTTCGTGAGAGAGGATAATCCTTTTCAATCATCATTTGGGCCGAAAGAGAATAACTCAACAAAAGTATAATTGCGCAAGTTAAAAATGTTGTTTTCATATTTTTGAATGTTGTTTAAAAATTATTACAAATGCAAAAATAGACGCTGAAGTAAAAGAATTCTATACCCTGAAAAGGGTATATTTTCGGTTCTTATTATTCTATTTTTGAGAATAAATGGATTTGTCTCTTCAAATTCTGCCATTTTGTCAGTAACTATTTCCTAAAAAACATTCTTTTTTTCCGTTTTTCTGCCAATTTAAATCTTATCAGTTCTATTTTTCCAATGGCATATCATTTGTAAAAACTAAGGAGCATACATGCACTTAATTTGAATAATAACAATAAAACATATATTACAAAATGGGAAAAATAATCGGAATTGACTTGGGTACCACAAATTCTTGTGTATCCGTAATGGAAGGTAACGAGCCTATCGTTATCACAAACAACGAAGGAAAACGTACTACACCTTCGGTTGTGGGTTTTGTAGAAGGTGGCGAGCGCAAAGTGGGTGATCCTGCTAAGCGTCAGGCTATTACAAACCCGGTAAACACTGTTTCATCTATCAAACGTTTTATGGGTGAAACTTACGACCGTTTAGCAAGTGAGATTAAACGCGTACCTTTTAAAGTAGTAAAAGGCGATAATAATACACCTCGCGTGGATATTGACGGACGTATGTACACTCCTCAGGAAATCTCCGCTATTATTCTTCAAAAAATGAAGAAAACAGCTGAAGATTATCTGGGACAAGAAGTTACAGAAGCGGTTATTACCGTACCTGCATACTTTAACGACAGCCAGCGACAGGCTACGAAAGAAGCTGGTGAAATTGCCGGCCTGCAGGTAAAACGTATCATCAACGAGCCAACGGCTGCTGCGCTTGCATACGGACTTGACAAAGCCAACAAAGACATGAAAATTGCTGTTTTCGACTGCGGTGGTGGTACACACGACGTTTCGATACTCGAACTTGGTGACGGTGTTTTTGAAGTAAAATCTACGGATGGTGACACTCACCTGGGTGGCGATGACTTTGACCAACGCATCATCGAATGGCTGGTTCAGGAATTCAAGAACGACAACAGCGGAATTGACCTGAGCAAAGACCCGATGGCTCTTCAACGCCTGAAAGAGGCAGCTGAAAAAGCTAAAATCGAACTTTCAAATACTACCTCTACCGAAATCAACCTGCCTTATATCATGCCTGTTGACGGTGTGCCACGCCACTTGGTTCGCACATTGACACGCGCTAAATTTGAGCAATTGGTGGATGATCTGGTACAACGCACCATCGAACCTTGCCGCACTGCATTGAAAAATGCAAACCTGACAGTAAACGATATCAACGAAGTAATCCTGGTTGGTGGTTCTACCCGTATTCCTGCCATCCAAAGCGCCGTTGAGAAATTCTTCGGAAAAGCTCCTTCAAAAGGCGTTAACCCGGATGAAGTGGTTGCAGTAGGTGCTGCTATTCAAGGTGGAGTTTTGAGCGGGGATGTAAAAGACATTCTATTGCTTGACGTTACGCCACTTTCACTGGGTATCGAAACCATGGGAAGCGTGATGACCAAACTGATTGAAGCCAATACCACTATCCCAACTAAAAAGTCGGAAACATTTACTACGGCTGCCGACAATCAACCTTCGGTAGAAATTCACGTGCTTCAGGGCGAGCGTCCGATGGCGGCTCACAATAAATCGCTGGGTCGCTTCCACTTAGACGGAATTATGCCTGCTATGCGTGGTGTGCCACAAATTGAAGTAACATTTGACATCGATGCCAACGGTATTTTGAACGTATCGGCCAAAGATAAAGCAACCGGAAAACAACAACAAATCCGTATCGAAGCTTCATCCGGACTAAGTGATGCTGAAATCAAACGAATGAAGGAAGAAGCTGCCGCCAATGCTGCTGCTGATGCCAATGAAAAAGAACGTGTGGATAAATTGAACCACGCTGACAGCTTGATTTTCAACACTGAAAAACAACTGAAAGAGATCGGCGATAAACTTCCTGCAGATAAAAAAGGGACCATAGAAAGTGCATTGGCACGTCTGAAAGATGCGCACAAAGCACAAGACCTTGCCGGAATTGATGCTGCTACTAATGACCTGAATACCGCTTTCCAAGCTGCAAGCCAGGATATGTACAACGCTCAAAATGCACAGGGCGGTCAAGCCGGTCCACAAGACTTTGGCGCACAACAACCGGGCGCAGACCAAGGCGGAAGCCAGGAAGGTGATGTGACAGATGTTGATTTCGAAGAAGTAAAATAAAAACCCCTCCACCCCGAAGGGAAAACTTAAAAAATCACCCCAATCTGATGTTTTTTCAGGTTGGGGTTTTATATTTATACCCGATAAGGTATAATTGTTAGCTCAATATACATTTTTATACCCGAAACGGTATAATTTTAGAAACATTTACTACATTTTCATCCGAAACCAAAGATTTCAATAGTTATTTTTCTTTAGTTTTTCTTTAAAAAAATCAATCGTGCGTGTCCAGGATAGCAAAGCCGATTTTTCGTCGTATCGGGGCGTAGTATTATTGTGAAAACCATGATTTACACCTTCGTAAAAATAGGCGGTATATTCCACGCTGTTTTTTTTAAGTATCGCTTCGTAAGCCGGCCAACCTTCATTTATTCTTGTATCTAAACCGGCAAAGTGCAACATGATGGGGCTTGATATTTTTTCAGCTTCCACGGCAGTGGGTTGCCCGCCATAATAAGGTACTGCTGCAGGTAAATCGGGTATTTTTACTGCCATCATATTCGAAATCCAACCTCCAAAACAAAATCCAACCACTCCGACATAACCATTACAGTTTTTATGTGATTTTAAATACTCGTAGGCAGCAATAAAGTCTTCAAGCATCTCTTCGTTGCTGCGTTTTTTTTGTAATTCTCTTCCTGCATCATCATTACCCGGATAACCTCCTAATGGTGACAATGCATCGGGAGCCAACGTAATAAATCCCTCTAATGCAGCTCTTCTTCCCACATCTTCAATGTAAGGATTTAATCCGCGATTCTCGTGAACAACGATAATTCCCGGTAATTTTTTCCTTGTTTTGGAGGGTTTAGAAAGAAGACCTTTGATAGTTCCACCACCTTTTGGAGAATCGTAAGTAATGAATTTTGAAATTAATCTCGGATCCTCAGGTTTTATAGTCATGGTATCCACATAATTAGGCGTCATAAAGCTAAGAAGCGACGGTAATGACAGACCTCCAATTGCAAAAATGGACAAATTTTTGATAAATTGCCTTCTGTCAATTTTATTGTGAGCATAATCATCATACAAGTCAAA
>CAZIRA010000119.1:3174-7710 GCA_964541615.1 uncultured Paludibacter sp. | reverse complement strand
ACTAAAAAATATATAATTGTAAGCAAAAACACAAAAATAATTTCATTTTTTCTTGTAGATATAAATTTTAGAGTGTATCTTTGCAACGTTTTATAAATAAACAATGACAAATACTTATTTACATATTATTCTTCTGGGCATTATTCTTCTCTTACAAAATAAGACGAAGTGAGTTTGGTATGTATATAATAACGATAACATAGAAATATAAAACCTTTCTCACACAAGAGAAAGGTTTTTTTATAAATTATCCTTTACTCTCAAAAGAAAACAGGAACTAGAGGCTAATAATTTAAGAAGTAAAAACAAACAAGGTATAATTATCAATTAAACACCGTTTACCCAGCGGTTTCCCTTTCTGGGGATTAGGGGGCAGATATGGAAAAAATTTTTATTTTTGACACAACACTTCGGGACGGCGAACAGGTACCGGGTTGTCAGTTGAACACAGTAGAGAAAATTCAGGTAGCCAAAGCATTGGAAGGACTTGGCGTGGACGTGATTGAAGCCGGTTTTCCGATTTCAAGTCCGGGTGATTTCAAATCGGTGGTGGAAATTTCCAAAGCCGTAACCTGGCCGACCATCTGCGCGCTCACACGCGGCGTAGAGAAAGACATTGAAGTGGCAGCCGAAGCGCTCCAATATGCCAAGCGAGGACGAATCCACACTGGAATAGGTACTTCCGAGCAACATATAAAGTATAAATTTAACTCCACTCAGGATGAAATTCTGGAACGCGCAGTTGCAGCTACCAAATATGCTAAAAAATTCGTGGAAGACGTGGAATTTTATTGCGAAGATGCCGGACGGACAGACAATGTGTATCTGGCACGCGTAGTAGAAGCCGTGATTAAAGCCGGTGCAACCGTGGTAAACATCCCGGACACAACCGGATATTGCCTGCCTTGGGAATACGGTGAAAAAATCAAATTCCTTTTTGAAAATGTGAAAAATATCCATCAAGCGGTGATTTCTACCCATTGCCACAACGACCTTGGAATGGCGACTGCAAACACAATGGCTGGCGTGCTAAACGGCGCTCGCCAGGTGGAAGTTACTATCAACGGCATCGGCGAACGTGCCGGAAATACTTCGCTGGAAGAGGTGGCGATGATTCTTAAATGCCACAGCGGATTGGGAATTGACACCAATATTAATACGCAGAAAATTTATCCGGTAAGCCGTTTGGTATCCAGCCTGATGAATATGCCTGTACAGCCGAATAAAGCGGTGGTTGGTCGAAATGCATTTGCACACTCATCGGGAATTCACCAGGATGGTGTGCTGAAAAACCGCGAAAGCTACGAAATCATGGATCCGACCGATGTTGGAATTGACAAAAATTCTATTCTTCTGACTGCCAGAAGCGGCCGTGCAGCGTTGAAACATCGTTTGAGCGTGCTTGGCGTTGAAGTGGACAATGGAAAATTGGATGAAATCTACGAAAAATTCCTGAAACTTGCCGATAAGAAAAAAGACATCAACGACGACGATGTAATGATGCTGGCCGGAATGGAACGTATGGAAAATCAACGCATAAAAATTGATTATCTGCAAGTTACTTCCGGAGTTGGAGTGAAATCTGTGGCAAGCGTTGGACTTTTGATTGCAGGCGAAAAATTCGAGGCAGCTTCCAGTGGAAACGGTCCGGTTGATGCAGCCATCAAAGCCATGAAACAGATTATCAGACGTAATATGACACTGCAGGAATTCACCATTCAGGCCATCAGTCGTGGAAGCGACGATGTAGGAAAAGTGCATATGCAGGTGGAACACAACGGTTCGGTTTATTACGGATTTGGTGCCAATACCGATATAATTGCTGCATCGCTTGAGGCCTATGTGGATGCAATAAATAAATTTGTGAAATAGTCTGAACTGTGATTTTAGAATGATTAACCGGATTAATATGATTGATTAAAAATACAAATACTCCGAATTAACTTCAAAGATTACTGGCTGTGCAATGACTGTCCATAGAACATTAGGAAATGGTTTCCAGGAAGTGATATACCAACGTGCATTAGCGATAGAAATGAATTTAGCCGGACTTGAATTTAATAGGGAATTTGAAATGCCAATTTTTTATCGCGACCAGCATATTGGAACAAGTCGTGTTGATTTCTTTGTAGAAAGCTCCGTTTCGGTTGAAATAAAAGCAATTTCAGCATTAGATAATACAAATCTTGCACAAGAAATAAATTATCTTGAAGCTTACAATCTTGAAATTGGATTATTTATTAATTTTGGCGAACAAAGTTTAGTTTTCAAAAAGCTTGAAAACAAAAAATTTAATCCACAATTAATCAAGTAAATCAAAAAAATCATTTTACAATCATAGTTCAGACAATATGACTGAAAAACAAAAAATGCTAGCCGGGCTTCTTTACGATGCTAACAATGACAAAAATTTGATCAACGAGAGGTTGATTTGTAAAGAAAAGATTTACAACTACAATCGCCTTCGACCGTCAGACCTATTGTACCGGAAAACACTTTTACTCGAAATACTGGGTAAAATGGGTGAAAATTTCACCATCGAACAGCCTTTTTACTGCGATTACGGATACAATATCACGGTAGGTGAGAATTTTTATTCCAATTTTAACCTGGTAATACTGGATGAGGCACCCGTTACTTTTGGCGACAATGTATTCATTGCTCCGAATGTGGGGATTTACACCGCAACTCACCCACTGGATGCAGCACTTCGCCGACAGGGACTGGAAACCGCATATCCCGTAATGATTGGCAACAATGTATGGATCGGAGCAGGCGTACAGATTCTGCCCGGAGTAAGCATAGGCGATAATTCGGTAATCGGAGCCGGAAGCGTGGTAAACAAATCAATTCCCGCAAACGTTTTAGCAGTTGGCAATCCATGTAAAGTGGTGAGGGAAATAGGCCCCTAAACCTGCCTTGTTTATCCCGACTTGTCGGGGCAGTAGACAGGTCTCTCTTCCGTTTTGCGGGATAAGATCCGGGGAACTAAAAGATAATGTTCCCCTGAATCCTCGAAGGGGACTTAATAACAATAGTTTTTTAACAACATTAATAAAAAAAAGAAACATAATTCGTGTAATTCGTATAAATTCGTGTAATTCGTAATATTATGACCAATAAAATAACAGACCTACAAGCCCAAAACTCCCCCGTGAGTGATTTAGGGGGCCAAACTCTCTTTGATAAAATCTGGGATGCACACGTGGTGTCGATCATCGAAAACGGGCCGACACAACTTTACATAGACCGTCATTTTTGCCACGAAGTGACCAGTCCGCAGGCTTTCAACGGACTTCGGGCACGCGGTTTGAAGGTTTTTCGTCCGGAAAAAACAACGATGACTGCCGACCACAACACACCAACCATCAACCAGGAACTCCCGGTGAAAGACCCGATTTCCAAAAATCAGTTGGATCAATTCGCTAAAAATGCGGAGGAATTCGGAATGCCGATTTTCTACCCACTCGGACATGAGAAAAACGGTGTGGTTCACATCATAGGCCCTGAAAACGGTTTTACACAGCCCGGAATGACGATAGTTTGCGGTGACAGCCACACTTCTACACACGGCGCTTTCGGAACCATTGCATTCGGCATCGGCACCAGCGAAGTGGAAATGGTACTGGCTACGCAGTGCATTCTTCAAAGCCGGCCCAAAACCATGCGCATTACCTTCGACGGTAATCTGAACCCTGGCGTAACTTCCAAGGATTTAGCACTTTATATGATTTCCAAATTGACCACTGGCGGTGCTACGGGTTATTTTGTGGAATATGCCGGCGAGGCAGTTCGCAATATGACAATGGAAGAACGGATGACAGTATGCAACCTTTCCATCGAAATGGGTGCCCGCGGTGGTTTGATTGCACCGGATGAAACGACTTTCAACTACGTAAAAGGGCGCGAATTTGCACCGAAAGGCGAAGAATGGGAGGAAAAACTGGCCTATTGGAAAACGCTGAAATCGGATGATGATGCAGTTTTTGATATGGAACTGACTTTCGATGCATCAGAAATACAGCCGATGATCACTTACGGTACCAATCCCGGTATGGGAATGGGCATCCATGAAAGCATACCCACGCTCGATGAAATTGATGAAGCGGGACGCATTTCTTTCCAAAAATCGCTTGAATATATGGGATTTTCACCGGGTGAAAAACTGCTTGGAAAACCGATTGACTATGTTTTTCTGGGAAGCTGTACAAACGGAAGAATCGAAGATTTCCGCCTTTTCACCAACTACGTGAAAGGCAGGAAAAAAGCCGACAACGTAACGGCATGGCTTGTTCCGGGAAGCTGGAATGTGCGGAAACAAATCGAAGCAGAAGGTCTGGATAAAATCCTCGAAGAAGCAGGATTCGCTCTTCGCCAGCCTGGCTGCTCAGCTTGCCTGGCCATGAACGATGACAAAGTTCCTGCCGGTAAATACGCCGTGAGCACCTCCAACCGCAACTTCGAAGGTCGTCAGGGTCCGGGAGCCCGCACTATTCTTGCAGGCCCGCTCGTTGCCGCCGCTGCTGCTATCAACGG
>CAZIRA010000119.1:0-3074 GCA_964541615.1 uncultured Paludibacter sp. | reverse complement strand
GAGCCCGCACTATTCTTGCAGGCCCGCTCGTTGCCGCCGCTGCTGCTATCAACGGACGCATCACATTACCGTAAAAATATGCCAATAAGAATAATTTGCCAATATGCCAATTTTTAAGAATAAGCATATTTAATTATTCAAAGACAACCTATTGATAATAAAAAACAAAATAAATTACAATTAACATAATTAATTCGCCAAAAAGTAAAAAATTCAGTATCCATTCATTGGCATATTGTCATATTTGCAAATTGGCACATTATAAATTATGGAAAAATTTAAAACAATAATTAGCGGTGTAGTTCCGCTTCCGATAGAAAATGTGGATACCGACCAGATTATTCCGGCGCGATTCCTGAAAGCAACCGATAAAAACGGTTTTGGTGACAATCTTTTTGCCGACTGGCGGTACAACAAAGACCAAACACCAAAAACTGATTTTGTGCTGAACAATCCAACTTACGCAGGCGAAATTCTTGTAGCCGGAAAAAACTTCGGTTCAGGTTCCAGCCGTGAGCACGCAGCGTGGGCCATTGGCGGATACGGATTTAAAGTAGTGGTTTCGAGTTTCTTTGCTGACATATTCAAAAACAACGCTTTAAATAACGGCATCCTTCCTGTGGTCGTTTCACCGGAATTTTTAGCTGAAATTTTTGCATCGGTTAATGAAAATCCAAAAACTACGCTGACCGTTGATTTGGAAAATCAAACCATTACCAACAACGCCAACGGAAAATCGGAAAACTTTGAAATCAACGCTTACAAGAAAGATTGTCTGCTGAATGGTTTTGATGATATTGATTATCTGTTGAGTAAGAAAGAGTTGATTGAGAAGTGGGAAGAAAACCATGTCTGAACTGTGATTTTTGTGATTAATTTGATTACAAGGATACAATCAATTCTCGTAATTCGTTCTAATTCGCAAAATTCGATAATGAAATGAATGTTGAAGATTTAAGAGAATACTGCATTTCGCTTCCGGAAGTGGAGGAGTGTTTCCCCTTCGACGAGGTAACACTGGTTATGAAAACCGGTGGAAAGATGTTTGCTTTGATTCCGCTCGATGAGGTAGAAACGTGTATTTCGGTGAAGTGCAATCCCGAACTGGCCATAGAACTGAGAGAAACATACAGCTACGTTGAGCCGGCATTCCACATGAACAAGACACACTGGAACACGATTTTCATTTCACAGGAAATTACCGAAAAACAGATTAAAGAATGGATAAAACATTCGTATGATTTGGTAAAAGTGAAATTACCTAAAATAAAACACCCTTAACTCCTGTAGGGGAATAATAGTACAATATGTATCATCGAATTTTTGAAAAAATGGAAAATATAGATAAACTCAATAACCCTGAACAACCACACCAAAATCCGCCTCTCAGGCCGACAGGGCGAGGCTTCGTCGAAATCATGGATACCACGCTTCGCGACGGCGAGCAAACTTCATCGGTGTCATTCTCTTCGCAGGAAAAATTGAGTATAGCTCGTCTTTTGCTGGAAGATTTGGGGGTTGATCGCATCGAAGTGGCATCTGCACGCGTTTCGGATGGTGAATTTAATTCTGTGCAGAAAATAGCTCAATGGGCTACAACTCACGGATACATCGACCGGGTGGAAATACTCGGCTTTGTGGATGGTACGGAATCTTTGGAGTGGATTTACAATACGGGATGCCGTGTAGTTAATCTGCTTTGCAAAGGTTCACTTAATCACTGCAAACATCAGCTTCGCAAAACAGCCAAAGAGCATCTCACTGATATAAAGGGCGTTATAGCCAAAGCCAATGAAATGGGTATCAAAGTGAATATTTACCTGGAAGACTGGTCCAATGGAATGCGTAACTCGGAAGAATATGTATTTCAGATAGTTGACGAATTACAACACCAAAGCATTCAGCGGTTTATGCTTCCCGATACGCTCGGAATTCTTAATCCGGATGAGGCAGGAAAATTTTGTGGAAAAATGATTTCACGCTATCCAAATCTGCACTTTGATTTTCATGCGCACAACGATTATGACATGGCTGTCTCCAATGTGTACGAAGCACTGAAAGCCGGTGTGAAAGGCATTCATGTAACGGTGAATGGTCTGGGTGAGCGCGCCGGAAATGCTCCCTTGACTTCCGTTATGGCGGTTATCTCAGACCATTTGAAATACAAAACAAATATTGTAGAGAATAAGATTTACCACATCAGTAAAGTAGTGGAAAGTTTTTCCGGTATCCGTATTCCAAATAACAAACCGATTATCGGCGACAATGTTTTCACCCAGGTAGCGGGCATTCATGCAGATGGCGACAATAAGAAAAACCTCTATTTCAACGACTTATTACCTGAGCGTTTCGGTCGTACGCGGTCGTACGCACTTGGCAAAACTTCCGGCAAAGCCAATATTCTGAAAAATTTGCAAGCGCTTGGAATAGAGCTTGATGATGAAATCATGAAGCAGGTTACGCAACGCGTCATTGAGCTTGGCGACCAGAAAGAACTTGTGACGCTGGAAGATCTACCCTACATTATTTCCGATGTGAGCCAGAACGGTTTGGAAGATAAACCAGTAAGAATAATTAATTACTCACTTTCACTGACGCAAGGTCTTCGTCCTATGGCCAACGTAAAAGCCGAAATTAATGGTGAAATTCACGAACAATCGGCATCGGGTGCCGGTCAGTTCAACGCATTTTCAAAAGCTTTGTATAAAATGTACAAAAAGCTCGACAAGCAGACGCCTGAACTACTTGATTACGAAGTAGATATTCCGCCAGGCGGACAAACAAATGCCATCGTGCAAACCATTATTACCTGGCGATACGATGGAAAAACCTTCAAAACCAGAGGATTGGACGGTGACCAGACCGTGGCCGCTATCAAGGCCACTGAAAAAATGCTGAACATGATTGAAACAGGAAATATCCCGAATATTAAATATGCTAACTTGCCATAAAATAATTTTTAATAAATTTGCTTCTAATTTTTATTTTTTGTAAAACTCACAGATATTAATGAAGACTCTAAAAATAGCCGTCCTTCCGGGCGACGGAATTGGACCGGAAATAACCGCGCAAGC
>CAZIRA010000118.1:0-7749 GCA_964541615.1 uncultured Paludibacter sp. | reverse complement strand
ATCAACCCGGAATTCTCTCAGTATATTTCGGCGTTTACGTATGGCAATATTTCGCCGGAGTCGTATATCCAGGTAGAGCTGACGCAGGAACTGCCTGCTGTGGAGCTCAATGCCGAAGTTAGCGAAAAGCTCTTTTCATTTTCGCCGGCTCTAAAAGGCAAAACCGTGTGGATCAACAACAATACCCTCCGCTTTACGCCGGATGCCGGAGCGCTGAAACCGGGAAAAACCTACAAGGTGAAATTCCACCTCAGTAAAGTCCTTCAAGTGGACAGCAAGTTCAAAACCTTTCAGTTTCCGGTGCGGGTCAACGAGCAGAATTTCACCGCAGCTGTCTATCCCTATTCGCCGGTGTCCATCACCGACCTGACCAAAAACACGGTGGAAATGGAGCTCAACCTTGCCAACGGAGCCACGGTGGAGGACGTTACAGCCATGGTGGATAAAGGCAATCTGCCGAAAGAGGTTACCGTTCGTGTGGTGCAGGAACACAATACCAATAACCGGTACCGCGTATTTCTGGAAAATATTCCCCGCACCGGCACACCGGGGAAATATGAAATTAAGGTAAATGGAAGTGCAGTGGGAGCGGATAAAAACCAGAAGTTTACGATTGAAATTCCACCGCTGTCGAAAGACCATTTTTCAGTGGTGGATGTTCGGTTAGACCAACGCACATCGCCCCATTTGCGCATCACATTGTCTGACCCTTTGGCTCAAGGGCAGGATATTCAGGGCTTAATCGTTCCCGAAGGAGTACAGAATTTTACCTTTCAGATTGATAAAAACATGATCCGCCTCTATCCTGAAGTAGTTCCCGACAAGGAAATTAACTTAAAAATTAACAGCGGATTGCGCAACCATGACGGACTGAATCTGGATAAATCCTACAACTATCAGCTTGCCGTGGAGAGCGATAAGCCGGAAATCAAAGTGGATACCTACGGAAATATTCTCCCCAACGCCGAACAGTTGATTCTGCCGTTTTCTGCCGTCAATCTGTGGGCGGTGGATGTCCGGGTTATCAAAATTTACCGGAATAACATCCTTTACTACCTGCAATCCAATTCACTGGGAAACGATTATCAGAATGAAATTCGCCGCTTCGGAAGGGTGATTATACAGAAACAAATCCGCCTCGATACCGATAAAAGCTTGAATTTAAGCCAATGGAATTTTTTCTCCATCGACCTTTCCACGCTATTCAAACAGGACCCGGGCGCTATGTACATTGTTCAGCTTGATATGAAGCAGGAATACTCGCTTTACCGCTGTGGCGGAATGAAACCGCAGGTGCCTTCCAATACATCGATGCGTGATTTCAACCAGCTTTCCGACGAAGAGCAGGCCCGGTGGGACGTGCCGGAATCGGACTATTACGATGATTTTGACTGGTACAATTACAATTGGGAAGAGCGCGACGACCCCTGCAAAGCTTCCTATTACATGAATAACAACCGTCGTGTGCAGTCTGTGGTGATGGCTTCCAACCTCGGTATCATTGCCAAAGGCAGCAGTGACGGCCGAATGTTTGTTGCGGTAACCGATATTCTGACCACCAAACCCGTTTCGGGAGCGGAAGTTACCATTTACAATTACCAGATGCAACCCGTCGGCAACGGAAAAACCGACGGCGACGGATTTGTGGAAATGGAAACCGGAAATACCAGGCCGTTTGTTCTCAAAGTGGAAAAAGGTAAAGACACCGGATACCTTGAAGTGAAGGAAGAAGCATCGCTTTCGTTGAGCAATTTTGATGTGAGCGGAAAGGAAATTCAGAAAGGGCTGAAAGGCTATCTCTACGGTGAGCGTGGCGTTTGGCGTCCCGGCGATACGATTTACCTCACTTTTATTCTCGAAGATAAAACGCAGAAACTTCCGAAAGGACATCCCGTGTCACTCGAAGTTTTCACGCCGAAACGGCAATTTTATCAACGTCAGGTAAAAACTGACAGCCAAAACGGTTTTTATACCTTTGCTATTCCTACTGACCCGATGGCTGAAACCGGTACGTGGCAGGCGTACGTGAAAGTGGGCGGAACGTCGTTCTACAAAGGACTCCGCATCGAAACCATCAAACCGAACCGCCTGAAAATCCGCTTTGAAACCGACAGCATCATCCATGCAAACAAAGGCGCTATCTCGGGCACGCTCAATTCCGGGTGGTTGCACGGCTCTCCGGCCTCCAACCTGAAAGCCGATGTGGAACTGACGCTTTCCAAAATCGATAATCCGTTCAAGGGTTACACCGATTATATTTTTAATAATCCGTTGGTGAAATTTGAAACGGCAAGTTACAAAGTATTCGACGGCGTGCTCAACAGCGCCGGTGTGGCGGGTGTGAATGCAAAAGTTCCGTTGGCAGAAATGGCTCCGGGAATGCTTCGGGGAAGTCTGCTCTCGCGTGTTTTCGAAACAGGCGGAGATATGAGTTTTTACACGCAAACCGTGTTTTACTCGCCTTTTGAAACGTATGTGGGTATAAAATCTCCGACAGAACGGAATGGGCAATTTCTGGAAACGGACAAGCCGATTACTTTCGACGTGGTAACGCTGAATCCGTACGGGCAGAAAACCGGGAAAGCGAATCTTTCCTACAGAATATTTAAGCTCGAATGGAGTTGGTGGTGGAATTCCACGCAGGAAGATTTGGGGTCATATGTAAATAATACGGCTGTAAAGCCGATTGACAAAGGAAATGTGCCAATTAAAAACGGCGCTGGGAAAATCAATTTTCAGGTCGAATATCCCGAATGGGGTCGCTATCTTTTGATTGTTGCCGATGAAAACGGACATATGACGGGCACAATTTTCTACGTTGACTGGCCTTCGTCGCGCGGTCGCTCCAACAAAACCGACCCGAGTGGAGTTACCATGCTCTCGTTCTCCACCGACAAGCAAACCTATTCTGTGGGAGAAACCGCTGCGGTCTTCATCCCGAAAAGTTCCAACGGACGTGCGCTTGTAAGCATTGAAAACGGAACAGGAATTATACGGCGCGAATGGATCCATGTTTCGGAAAAAGAAGATACAAAATACACCTTCAGAATTACCGAAGAGATGAACCCAAACTGCTACGTTTTTGTCACGCTTCTGCAACCGCATCAGCAGGCAGTCAACGGATTGCCGATTAGGATGTACGGAGTTGTCAATCTGAATATTGAGAACAAAGAAAGCAAACTCTCGCCCGTAATCACCATGCCGGATGAACTTCGACCTGAGAAGGAATTTACGGTATCTGTATCCGAAAAATCGCGCAAACAAATGAGTTACACGTTGGCAATTGTGGATGAAGGACTGCTCGATCTCACCGCTTTCAAAACTCCGAATGCGTGGAACGAATTCTATTCCCGCGAGGCGCTGGGTGTACGTACCTGGGACTTATTCGACCGCGTGCTCGGTGCCAATACCGGAAGGATAGGCCCATTGCTTAGTATCGGTGGTGATGAAGCGCTGAAAGCTTCGAGCGACCGGGTAAACCGCTTCAAACCGGTGGTGAAATTTATCGGGCCGTTTACGCTGCAAGGTGGTGAAACAAAATCACACAAAATCAAGCTTCCGGCTTACGTGGGTTCGGTGCGTGTGATGGTAGTTGCCGGAGGTAACGGAGCATACGGAAGCGCTGAAAAAACCGTTGCGGTACGCAATGCGCTCATGACACTCTCCACACTTCCGCGTGTGCTTGGACCGAATGAAGAAGTGTATCTTCCGGTAAATGTGTTCGCCATGGACAACAAAGTGAAAAATGTGAATGTTTCTGTTCAGACCAAAGGAATGCTTCAAGCTACGGACGGTACTTCAAAAAGTGTTTCGTTCGATAAGCAGGGCGATAAAATCGTCTATTTCAAACTGAAAGCCGGCAAAAAAACGGGCGAGGAACAAATTATCATCAAAGCGTCGGGCAGTGGCGAAAGCTTTACCGAAACCATCAATATCGGTATCCGAAATCCAAATCCGCCGGTAATTGTTTCTCAAACAGCATTAATTGATGCGGAAAAATCGGCTGAATTAGCTGTAAAAATGGAGAATATAGGTGAATACGATTGGGTTAAACTGGAGCTTTCGCGACTGCCGAGCATCCATTTCAATAAAAACCTGAACTTCCTGGTGAACTATCCGCATGCGTGCAGTGAGCAGGTAACATCGCAGGGATTTCCGTTGCTATATATTAATGGATTCACTACTCCTACGGAGGATGAGAAGAAACTGTATTCCGAAAAAATGGCGGAAGTGATTCGCGTACTCTCATCACGTCAACTGCCTGACGGCGGATTTATGTATTGGGCAGGAAATAGTTATGCCTCAGAATGGACTTCGTCTTACGTGGGGCATTTCCTCACGGAAGCAAAGAACAAAGGCTACGAAGTATCTGATTATGTGCTGAATAGATGGGTGGATTTCCAGCAAAAATTAGCCAGAAACTGGACTCCGACTAATCCGCAACGACATTATTACAGTATGTCAATGACCCAATTGCAACAGGCATACCGGCTTTATACGCTGGCTTTGGCTGAGAAAACGGAAATCGGGGCGATGAACCGCTTGCGCGAAATGAAGGATTTGAACCTGCAAGCCCGTTGGCAATTGGCTTCGGCGTATGCCCTGGCAGGAAAGAAAGATGTGGCAAACGAACTGATTTTCAATGCTTCTACTCATGTTCCGGATTATTCATTCAACAACGACACCTACGGAAGTGCCGCCCGCGACCAGGCTATGATGATGGATACCTATCTGCTTCTTGGTCAGACCGAAAAGGCGGTAGGATTAGCCAATTCGGTGGCACAGGCATTGTCGTCGGAATATGTTTCTACGCAAACAGCTTCGTTCGGTTTATCGGCAATGGGCAAGTTAGCGAAGAAAATGGGCAAGGGAAATATTGATGTAAAATGGTCGCTCAACGGAAAAGCCATGACGGCTGTCAACACTCCGCAACCATTCCACACGGTAGGACTGAACCCGGCTGAAAATCTCTCAGCAGGTATCACTAATCAGGGCAGATCGAAAGTCTATGCGCGCCTCACTGCTCAAACGCAACCGCTCGAAATCACCGATGCACAGACTTTGCAGACGTCATTCCGTCTGTCAGTCCGCTACACGGATGTAACCGGAAATCCGATTGATGTAAAATCACTGAAACAAGGCACAGAATTCAGAGCCCTGGTAACGGTGGAAAATTCACCTGAGCAGGCATTCACCGATTTGGCTTTGGTGCACGTGTTCCCATCGGGTTGGGAAATCTTCAACGAACGGCTGATTAACGGCAACTCTTCCGGGCAGGAGACCTATAATTTTAAGGACATCCGCGACGACCGTGTGCTGACCTACTTCAACCTGGCTGCCGGACAAAAAAAATCATTTTCTGTACGTTTGCAGGCCGCTTATCGGGGTAAATTCTACCTGCCGCCGGCATCGTGCCAGGCTATGTATGCACCACAGGAGCAGGCGAGGACGGTGGGAGGATGGGTGGAAGTGAAAGCCCCCTAAAAGCCCCTAAACCCCTAACCCCTAAAGGGGAATACGGAGTGCAAAGGGTAAATAGGTTTGGGTATCAGTGATTTTATTTTATTAGTGTATGTTTTTTTGTGTAAAACACCTTTCTTAATCCCCCTTTAGGGGTTAGGGGTGTGGTTGAAGATATGACTAAAAATATGTTTTACGGTGCACCTCCGATATTGTTTGAATTAGCAAAGCAATTGAGGGATAATCAAACAAAAGCCGAAATGTTCCTATGGGAACATTTCGGGCATTTTGAAATTCCTAATGTAAGGATTAAGAGGCAGCATCCTATTTTGTATTTCATAGCTGACTTTTATTGCCATAAAGCCAGATTGATTATTGAAGTCGATGGTGGATATCATAATACCCATGAGCAATATTATTATGACTCTTCACGAGATGCAGAACTTGAAAATCTAGGATTAAAAGTAATTCGATTTTCAAACGAACAAGTATTCGAAGAAACGGAATACGTCATCCGAAAAATCGAAAATGAAATAAAATACAGACTTCAAAATCTATAAAAATCATGATTTTTATGGATTTTTTTTTATCCCCCTTTAGGGGTTAGGGGTAACAGCCACCGTTTCGATCTCCACCAGTGCTCCCATTGGCAGGTCTTTCACAGCAAATGCAGAACGGGCAGGGCATTCTGTGGCGTAATATTTTTTATAAACTTCGTTCATGCCTCCGAAATTAGCGATATCGGAGAGAAAAACGGTAGACTTTACCACATCAAGGAAAGTATAGCCGGCTTCGGCGAGGATAGCCTCTATGTTTTTGAATACCTGTTCGGTTTGAGAAGTTACATTAGTCGCTTCAATTTTTCCAACTGCGGGATTAATGGGCAGTTGACCGGAGATGTAAAGCGTGCCGTTGGCTTCTACGGCCTGGCTGTATGGTCCGATAGCGGCCGGTGCATTGGGAGTTGAAATGATTCTTTTCATACGTTTTTTTGTTTTTATTGCAAATATAATAAATCGATTTGATACAGAGACAGAGTTTTGTAATTGATTCAATATTATAAATGTGATAAAATGTACTTTTTATTTCTTAATCAGCGTATTAGGAATATTAAGTGAAGAAAGTATCTTTTTTTATTAATTATTTTGTGAATAATTTTTCAATAATTAATTAATAAGTTAAAAATTTGCATAGTTCTTGCAGTAAATATCTGGAGTTATTTTTTTTGAAAATAAAGTATAAAATAGAACTTTCAAAAACTAAAAAACGTTATTCAATTAATACATTACTAACAATTAAAAAAAAGTAAAAACATGAAAAAAACTCAAATTCTTTCGATGCTGGCTTTAGTATTATTGCTGGCAGTGGGTATTACGTCTTGTAAACCAAAAGATGCTGATATTCAGAAAGCTGTGCAAACTGCAATCGCTGCCAATCCTGATGCAGCCGGTATAGTAGCTGCAGTAGAAAAAGGAGTAGTTACTCTGACCGGAGAAGTTAAAGATGAAGCTGCCAGCATTGCTATCAATGGTTTGGCCGCTGGTGTGAAAGATGTAAAATCTGTAGTTAACAACATAACTATTGCCGCTCCGCTGGTAAATGCAGTTGACTCTGCGTTGCAGACAGCACTTGTAGATGCTCTGAAAGACCACGGAACCGTAAGTGCTACCGTGCTTGACGGTGTGATCACTCTTACAGGCGAAATCAAAAAAGCTGACCTTCCTAAACTGTTGCAAAAAATTTCAGCTTTGAAACCAGTTAAAATCGACAATCAGTTAACCGTTAAATAATTGCTGCTATGACATTAAAAGAAAAATATCAACCAATTGTTGATGCTGCGGCACAAGCTGGAGCAAGCCTGCTGGTAGCTGAGCAAAACGGTGTGCTTTATATTCAGGGCGAAGTGCCGAGCGGTGAGGTAAAAGACAAACTCTGGGAAGTTTACGGCACGATCGATCCCAATTTCTCTGCCGGCGATCTGGTTTTGGACGTAAATGCAGTAGTAGTAGAAGGCGGAAAAGTTCGCGTAATTACTAAAGACAGCAACCTGAACATCCGTCAGGGTCCCGGAACCGACCAACCGATAGTAGGTAAAGCTGCCAAAGGAGAAATTATTACTCTTATCAGCAAATCCAACGATCAGTGGTGGCTAGTACGCACCAACGATGGCGAGCAAGGCTATTCGTATGCGTCTTATCTGGAGCCGGTAGTGTGACAAGCCCCCTAATCCCACGCCTGAGGCGAGTAAACCCAAAAGAGGGTGAATAAGAGAGAAAAGATGGAATGGGT